>NZ_JBPQTV010000068.1:0-23851 GCF_051386515.1 Streptomyces sp. URMC 123
CCCCGCTACCGCCGCACCCCCTCCGCCGGCGCGACGCCGGCGATGCCCTCCACCGGCGCGACGTCGGCAATGCCCTCCGCCAGCCACTCGCGCACCTGCCGCGGCCGGTTCGTGATGATCGCCGAGACGCCGAGCGCCACACACCGCTCGACGTCCGCCCGCTCGTCCACCGTCCACACATGGACCTCGTGCCCGGCGGCCCTGAGCCTCGGCACGAGGTCGGGCCGGGCCCGCACCAGCTCGATGCCGGGCCCGGCGACCCGTATGCCGCGCGGCAGCGCCCCGGCCCGCCCGGGCAGCGGGGCCCGCTCGCTGAGCAGCACCCGGGGCAGTTCGGGGGCCAGCGCGGCCAGCCGCCGCAGGGCGACCCGCGAGAAGCTCATCAGCCGGACCCGGGGCGCCTCCCCGGGCGTGGCCCGGTCCAGCCCGAAGAGCCGCAGCTGGCGGACGAGTTCGCGCTCGACGCGCCCGGCCCAGCGGGTGGGGTGCTTGGTCTCGACGGAGACGGCCACGGGCCGCGGCGCCGAGGTGGCGAGGGCGAGCAGCTCGTCGAAGGCCAGCACCCGGGCCGGCTCGCCGCCGCCCTTCCAGGAGCCGAAGTCGAGCCGGTCGAGTTCGTCGAGGGTCAGCGCGGAGACGACCCCCCGCCCGTCGGAGGTGCGGTCGACCCGCCGGTCGTGCAGACACACCAGCCGCCCGTCACCGGTGAGACGCACATCGCACTCCAGCGCGTCGGCGCCGTCCTCGATCGCGCGCTCGTACGCGGCGAGGGTGTGCTCGGGCAGATCGTGGGAGGCACCCCGGTGGGCGATGACCAGCGGGACCGCGGTCCCGTCCGGCACGGCCGACGGGAGCGGCGGGGACGGCTGATGATTCACGCCGACAACGGTGACACATCGCAGTGAACGCATGGCCAACGCCCGGATGTCCGAAAAGAGACAAAAACGCGACCGGGGTCCGCTATGCACGGACCCCGGTCGGCGAAAAGGTCGGCGAAACCCGGTCGACGACCCCCGGTCGGCGGGGCGGGCCCCAATGAGCGGGGCGGGCCCCGGTGCCCGCCCCGCTCAGCGCACGAAGACGCCCGCCTGCCCGGCGAGGTCCAGGAAGGGCTGCGGGGCGATGCCCAGCACCAGCGTCACCGCGACCCCGAGGGCGATGGCCGTCGACGTGAGCACGCTGGGCACGGCCACCGCGGGCCCCTCGGGCCGGGGCTCGTTGAAGAACATCAGCACGATCACCCGGATGTAGAAGAACGCGGCGATGGCCGAGGAGATCACGCCGACCACCACCAGCGCCCCCGCGCCGCCCTCCGCCGCGGCCTTGAACACCGCGAACTTTCCGGCGAACCCGCTGGTCAGCGGGATGCCGGCGAAGGCCAGCAGGAAGATCGCGAAGACGGCGGCCACCAGCGGCGAGCGCCGGCCGAGACCGGCCCACTTGGACAGCTGGGTGGCCTCCCCGCCCGCGTCCCGCACCAGCGTCACCACGGCGAAGGCGCCGAGCGTGACGAAGGAGTACGCGCCGAGGTAGAAGAGCACCGAGGAGATGCCGTCGGGGGTGGTGGCGATCACACCGGCGAGGATGAAGCCGGCGTGGGCGATCGAGGAGTACGCCAGCAGCCGCTTCACATCGGTCTGGGTGACGGCCACGATCGCGCCGACCAGCATGGTCAGGATCGCCACGCCCCACATCACCGGGCGCCAGTCCCAGCGCAGCCCCGGCAGCACCACGTACAGCAGCCGCAGCAGCGCGCCGAAGGCCGCGACCTTGGTGGCGGCGGCCATGAAGCCGGTCACCGGGGTCGGCGCGCCCTGGTAGACGTCCGGCGTCCACATGTGGAACGGCACGGCGCCGACCTTGAAGAGCAGCCCCATCAGCACCATCGCGCCGCCGATCAGCAGCAGCGCGTCATTGCCCATGGCCCCGGCGAGCGCGGGGTCGACCTCCCGCACGGCCCCGTCGACCACATCGGCGATCCCGGCGTAGGCGACGGTGCCGGCGTACCCGTACAGCAGCGCGATCCCGAACAGCAGGAACGCCGAGGAGAAGGCGCCGAGCAGGAAGTACTTGACCGCCGCCTCCTGCGAGAGCAGCCGCTGCCGGCGGGCCAGCGCGCACAGGATGTAGAGCGGGAGGGAGAAGACCTCCAGCGCGATGAAGAGGGTCAGCAGGTCGTTGGCGGCCGGGAAGATCAGCATGCCGCCGACGGCGAAGAGCGCGATGGGATACACCTCGGTGGTGGTGAACCCCGCCCGCACCGCGTCCTGTTCGCTCCTGCCGCCCGGCACGGCACCCGCCTGGGCGGCGAAGGAGTCCACCCGCTTGCCGTGCGAGACCGGGTCGAGCCGCCGCTCGGCGAAGGTGAGCACCGCGACCAGCGACACCAGCAGGATCGTGCCCTGGAGGAAGAGCGCGGGCCCGTCGATGGCGATGGCGCCCATCGCCACGACGCCCGCGCGGTCGGTGGCGTGGCCGGCGGCCGCCAGGCCGACGACGGCGGCGAAGGCCGCCGCGATGCCGAGCACGGAGAGCAGCACCTGCGCGTGGTAGCGGACCCGGCGCGGCAGGAACGCCTCGACGAGCACGCCGATCACCGCGACCCCCAGAATGATCAGGGTGGGGGCGAGCCTGCCGTACTCGATCTGCGGGGCCGGAATCCTCTCCGGCGCCGCCGCACTCACTGTCCACAGGCTGTGGACGGTCACCGCACTGCTCACTTCGCGGCCTCCAGCTCCGGCGTCGGGTCCTTCTTCTCCACATCGGACAGGGTGTGCTGGACGGCCGGGTCGACGATCTCGGTCAGCGGCCGCGGGAAGACGCCCAGGAAGAGCAGCAGCGCGATCAGCGGGGCGACGACCGCCAGCTCACGGGCCTTCAGATCGGGCATCCCCCGCACCTCGGCCCGCACCGGGCCGGTCATCGTCCGCTGGTAGAGCACCAGGACGTAGAGGGCGGCCAGCACGATGCCGAGGGTGGCGACGATCCCGGCCGCGGGATAGCGGGTGAAGGTGCCGACCAGCACCAGGAACTCGCTGATGAACGGGGCGAGGCCGGGCAGCGACAGGGTGGCCAGACCCCCGACGAGGAAGGTGCCCGCCAGCACCGGCGCCACCTTCTGCACCCCGCCGTAGTCGGCGATCAGCCGCGAGCCGCGCCGCGAGATCAGGAAGCCGGCGACCAGCATCAGGGCGGCCGTGGAGATCCCGTGGTTGACCATGTAGAGCGTCGCGCCGCTCTGCCCCTGGCTGGTCATCGCGAAGATGCCGAGCACGATGAACCCGAAGTGGGAGATCGAGGCGTACGCGATCAGCCGCTTGATGTCCCGCTGGCCGACCGCGAGCACCGCGCCGTAGAGGATGCCGATCACGGCCAGGGTCAGGATCACGGGCGTGGCCCACTTCGACGCGTCCGGGAAGAGCTGGAGGCAGAAGCGGAGCATCGCGAAGGTGCCGACCTTGTCGACGACCGCGGTGATCAGCACGGCGATCGGGGCCGTCGACTCCTGCATGGCGCCGGGCAGCCAGGTGTGCAGCGGCCACAGCGGGGCCTTGACGGCGAAGGCGAAGAAGAAGCCGAGGAACAGCAGGCGTTCGGTGGTGGCCGACAGCGCCAGCTCGCCGGAGCCGCGCGCCTCCAGGATGCGCTGGAGGGAGAAGGTGCCGGTGCCGAGGTCGTCGGCGGTGACGGCGTAGAGGCCGATGACCGCCGCCAGCATGATCAGCCCGCCGGCCAGGTTGTAGAGCAGGAACTTCACGGCGGCCTGGCCCCGGCGGCGGCCCGCCTCCTCCTCGCCCCCCTCGTGCGCCCGGTCGCCGAAGCCCCCGATGAGGAAGTACATCGGGATCAGCATGGCCTCGAAGAAGATGTAGAAGAGGAACACATCGGTGGCCTCGAAGGAGAGGATCACCATGGCCTCGACCATCAGGATCAGCGCGAAGAAGCCCTGGGTGGGCCGCCAGCGCGAGGAACCGACCGCGGCCGGTTCGCCGTCGGGCCCGGCCGGGGGGTCGGCGTCGCGCCAGCCGGCGACCATCACCAGCGGGACGAGCACCGCGGTCAGGGCGATGAGCACCACCGCGATCCCGTCGACCCCCAGTTCGTAGCGCACCCCGAAGTCCGCGATCCAGGCGTGGGACTCGGTGAGCTGGTAGCGCGCGCCGCCGGGGTCGAAGCGGACCAGCACCACGGCCGCGAGCACGAGCGTGGCGAGCGAGAAGAGCAGCGCCAGCCACTTGGCCGCGCCGCGCCGGGCGGCCGGCACGGCGGCGGTGAGCAGCGCGCCCGCCGCCGGGACCGCCGCGGTGACCGTCAGGAGGGGAAAGGACATGTCAGACCGCCCTCATCAGCAGGGTGGCGGCGATGAGCACCGCCGCACCGCCGAACATCGAGACCGCGTACGAGCGGGCGAAACCGTTCTGGAAGGCGCGCAGCCCGTGGGAGAGGGCGCCGACGGAGACGGCGGTGCCCCGGACGGCGCCGTCCACCACGGCGTGGTCGAGTTCGACCAGCGCGCCGGTGAGCTGTTGGCCGGGCTTGACCAGCACGGCGCGGTTGAAGTCGTCCTGGAGCAGGTCCCGCCGGGCGGCCCGGGTCAGCACCGAGCCGCGCGGCGCGACCACCGGGACCGGGCGCCGCCCGTACTGGACCCAGGCCGTGCCCAGCCCGATCACCAGGGCGACGACCGTGGCCACCGTGACGGTGGTGGCGCTGAGCGGGGAGTGCCCGTGCTGGAAGTCGGTGACGGGCTTCAGCCAGGTGACGAACGCGTCGTTCAGGCTGAACAGGCCACCGGCGAAGACCGATCCGAAGGCCAGCAGGATCATGGGGATCGTCATGGTCGAGGGCGACTCGTGCGGGTGCGGCATCCCGCCCCCGCCAGGTGCGGCCGGCTGCCCGCCCCCGCCGTGGACGGCGGCCGGCTCGGCGGCGTCAGCAGCGGCCCCGCCGTGGGCGGCCGCCGGCTCGGCGCTCGGCGCGTCCGGCGAGGGGGCCGGCTGCCAGCGCTTCTCGCCGAAGAAGGTCATCAGCATCACGCGGGTCATGTAGTACGCGGTGAGGGCCGCGCCCAGCAGGGCCGCGCCGCCGAGAATCCAGCCCTCCGTGCCGCCCTTGGCGAACGCCGCCTCGATGATCTTGTCCTTGGACCAGAAGCCGGACAGCCCGGGGAAGCCGATGATGGCCAGATAGCCGAGCCCGAAGGTGACGAAGGTGATCGGCATGTACCTGCGCAGGCCGCCGTACTTGCGCATGTCGACCTCGTCGTTCATCCCGTGCATCACCGAGCCGGCCCCGAGGAAGAGCCCGGCCTTGAAGAAGCCGTGGGTCACCAGGTGCATGATCGCGAAGGCGTAGCCGATCGGGCCGAGCCCGGCGGCCAGCACCATGTAGCCGATCTGCGACATCGTCGAGCCGGCCAGGGCCTTCTTGATGTCGTCCTTGGCGCAACCGACGATCGCACCGAACAGCAGCGTCACCGCGCCCACGGTGACCACCGCGAGCTGGGCGTCCGGCGCGCCGTTGAAGATCGCCCCGGACCGGGTGATCAGATAGACGCCCGCGGTCACCATCGTCGCCGCGTGGATCAGCGCGGAGACCGGGGTGGGGCCCTCCATCGCGTCCCCCAGCCAGGACTGGAGGGGCACCTGCGCGGACTTGCCGCAGGCCGCGAGCAGCAGCATCAGCCCGATGGCGGTGAGCTTGCCCTCGGAGGCGTTCTCCGCCGAGGCCAGCACCGGCTCGAAGGCGAAGGTGCCGAACGTGGTGAACATCAGCATGATCGCGATCGACAGGCCCATGTCGCCCACGCGGTTGACGATGAACGCCTTCTTCGCCGCCGTGGCCGCGCTGGGCTTGTGCTGCCAGAAGCCGATCAGCAGGTACGAGGCGAGGCCCACGCCCTCCCAGCCCACGTACAGCAGCAGGTAGTTGTCGGCGAGCACCAGCAGCAGCATCGCCGCGAGGAAGAGGTTGAGATAGCCGAAGAATCGGCGGCGCCGCTCGTCCTGGGCCATGTACCCCACCGAGTACAGGTGGATCAGCGTGCCCACGCCGGTGATCAGCAGCACGAAGGTCATGGACAGCTGGTCGAGCCGGAAGGCCACATCGGCCTGGAAGCCCTCGACGGGAATCCAGCTGAACACATGGCCGCGCAGGGTGCGGTCGTCGCCGGGGCGGCCGAGCAGCTCGGCGAAGAGCACCAGCCCGATGCCGAGCGAGACGGCCGCGAGCAGCGTACCGATCCAGTGCCCGGCGCGGTCCAGCGCGCGGCCGCCGCACAGCAGGACGGCCGCGCCGAGCAGCGGGGCCGCGACGAGCAATCCGATGAGGTTCTCCACTGTTCGCGACCCCTTACAGCTTCATCAGGCTGGCGTCGTCGACCGAGGCCGAGTGCCGGGAGCGGAAGATCGACACGATGATCGCGAGGCCGACCACGACCTCGGCCGCGGCGACGACCATCGTGAAGAAGGCGATGATCTGGCCGTCGAGGTTGCCGTGCATCCGGGAGAACGCGACGAACGCCAGATTGCAGGCGTTGAGCATCAGCTCGACGCACATGAAGAGCACGATGGCGTTGCGCCGGATCAGCACTCCGGCCGCGCCGATGGTGAACAGCAGGGCGGCGAGATACAGATAGTTGGCCGGGTTCACTGGGACACTCCCTCCCCGTCACGGTCGCGCTCACGGTCGGGTGCCGCCGGCGCGCCGCCGCGCCCGGGGCCGGGCTCGGGGCCCGTCCCGGAACCGGGGCCGGGCCCCGGCTCGCCGCCGGCCAGGCGCTCCTCGGCGCGCTGCTCCAGCGCCTTCAGCCGGGCGAGCGACTCCCGGGAGACGTCGCGGATCTGGCCGCGGGCGCGCAGGGTGCGGTTGACGCTCAACTCGGCGGGGGTGCCGTCGGGCAGCAGGGCGGGGATGTCCACGGCGTTGTGCCGGGCGTAGACCCCGGGCGCGGGCAGCGGCGGCACCTGGGCGCCGGCGCGGACGCGCTCGGCGGCCTGCTCCCGCTGGCTCTTCGCCCGCTCCGTGCGCTCGCGATGGGTGAGCACCATCGCGCCCACGGCCGCGGTGATCAGCAGAGCTCCGGTGACCTCGAAGGCGAAGACGTACTTGGTGAAGATCAGGCCGGCGAGGCCCTCGACGTTGCCGCCGGAGTTCGCCCGCCCGAGGCCGTTGAAGTGCGTCAGCGAGGCGTTGCCGATCCCGGCGATCAGCAGGATGCCGAAGCCCAGGCCGCAGGCGGCGGCGAGCCAGCGCTGCCCCCGGAGCGTCTCCTTGAGGGAGTCGGCGGCGGTGACGCCGACCAGCATGACCACGAAGAGGAACAGCATCATGATCGCGCCGGTGTAGACCACGATCTGGACGACGCCCAGGAAGTAGGCGCCGTTGGCCAGATAGAAGACCGCCAGCACGATCATGGTGCCGGCCAGGCAGAGCGCGCTGTGCACGGCCTTGCGCATCCCGATGGTGCACAGCGCGCCGATGACGGCGACGGTGCCGAGAATCCAGAACTGGACGGCCTCGCCGGTGGAGGTCGCCGACGCGGCGAGCGCGCTCATGCGCCCATCACCGTGCCCGCGGCCGGCTCGCCCGGCCCGAAGTCGTCGGCGGCGCGCTGCGGCTGCCCGCTGTCGGTCACCGGCTGGCGCTCGGTGCCGGGGGCGGCCTCGGTGACCAGCCCCCGGTAGTAGTCCTTCTCCGTCATGCCGGGGTGGATGGCGTGGGGCGTGTCGACCATGCCCTCCTCCAGGCCCGCGAGCAGCTCCTCCTTGGTGTAGATGAGCGATTCGCGGGTCCGGTCGGCCAGTTCGTACTCATTGGTCATGGTGAGCGCGCGGGTGGGGCACGCCTCGACGCACAGCCCGCACAGGATGCAGCGCAGATAGTTGATCTGATAGACCCGGCCGTAGCGCTCCCCCGGGGAGTAGCGCTCCTCGTCGGTGTTGTCCGCGCCCTCGACATAAATGGCGTCGGCCGGGCAGGCCCAGGCGCACAGCTCGCAGCCGACGCACTTCTCCAGCCCGTCCGGGTGCCGGTTCAGCTGATGGCGGCCGTGGAAGCGCGGCGCCGTCGGCTTCTTCTCCTCCGGGTACTGCTCGGTCAGCCGCTTCTTGAACATGGCCTTGAAGGTCACGCCGAAGCCCGCCGCGGGGTTCTGGAAGTCAGGCACCACCGGCCTCCTTTCCGTCACTCTGAGTATCGGGGCCGCCACTGACAATCAGCTCCCGCTCGTGGCGTGGGCGGCGCCTGGGGACCGGTGGCAGCGTCTGGCCGGGCAGCGGCGGCACGGGGAACCCGCCGGCCATCGGGTCGAACACGGGCGGTGGCGCCTCCTCGGCCGCGCGCCGCCGCTCCTCCCGGTCGCGGAACATGTCCACGACGAAGGAGATCAGCAGGATCGCCACGACGGCGCCGCCGACGTACAGCACGATGTCCTGGAAGGCGTAGTTCTCGTTCCGCAGCGCCCGGACGGCGGCCACCAGCATCAGCCAGACCATCGAGACCGGGATGAGGACCTTCCAGCCCAGCTTCATCAGCTGGTCGTAGCGGACCCGGGGCAGCGAGCCGCGCAGCCAGATGAAGAAGAACAGCAGCAGCTGGACCTTGATGACGAACCAGGCCAGCGGCCACCAGCCGTGGTTGGCGCCCTCCCAGAAGGCGCTGATGGGGTACGGGGCGCGCCAGCCACCGAGGAAGAGGGTGGTGGCGACGGCCGAGACGGTGACCATGTTGACGTACTCGGCGAGCATGAACATCGCGAACTTGATCGACGAGTACTCGGTGTTGAAGCCGCCGACGAGGTCGCCCTCGGACTCCGGCATGTCGAACGGCAGCCGGTTGGTCTCCCCGATCATCGACACGATGTAGATGAGGAAGGAGACCGGGAGCAGCACCGCGAACCAGCGGTTCTCCTGCGCCGTGACGATCGCCGAGGTCGACATCGAGCCGGAGTAGAGGAAGACGGCCGCGAACGCCAGGCCCATCGCGATCTCGTAGGAGATCAGCTGGGCGGCCGACCGCAGTCCGCCGAGGAGCGGATAGGTGGAGCCGGACGACCAGCCGGCCAGCACGATCCCGTAGAAGCCGACGGAGGCGACCGCGAGGATGTAGAGGACGGCGATCGGCAGATCGGTCAGCTGCATCGTGGTGCGCTGGCCGAAGATGGAGATCTCGTTGCCGGCCGGGCCGAACGGGATCACCGCGATGGCCATGAAGGCGGGCACGGCGGCGACGATCGGCGCCAGGACGTACACCACCTTGTCCGCCCGCCGGACGATGACGTCCTCCTTGAACATCAGTTTGATGCCGTCCGCGAGGGACTGGAGGAGGCCCCAGGGGCCGTGCCGGTTGGGGCCGATGCGCAGCTGCATCCAGGCGACGACCTTGCGCTCCCAGACGATGGAGAACAGCACGGTCACCATCAGGAAGGCGAAGCAGAAGACCGCCTTGACGACGATCAGCCACCACGGGTCCCGCCCGAACATGGACAGGTCCTCGGCCGCGAGGTGGCTCAGGGAGGCGGGCTCCCAGGCCGGGTACGCGCTCACGGTCGCACCTCCGGGGTGGTGTCGGCGCCGCTGTCGTCACGGGTGCCGGCGCCGCTGTCGTCACGGCTCCCGCCGCCGGTACGGGCGTCGGTACGGATCTCGCTGCCGGTGCCGGCCGGTGGAACGGCTCCCGAGCCCGGGTCCGGGCCGCCGGCGGGCCCGATCCGGACGACGTCGCCCGGCCGGGCCCCGGTGTCCGCGAGCACCCCGCCGCCCGTGGAGTTCAGCGGCAGCCACACCACCTTGTCCGGCATCGCGGTGACGCTCAGCGGCAGTTCGACGGAGCCGGCCGGACCGGTGACCCGTACAGGAGCGCCGTCCGCCACCCCCGCCTCGGCCGCGGTGGCGGCCGACATCCGGGCGAGTGCCGGGTGCCGGGTGCCGGCCAGCGCCTCGTCACCGTCCTGGAGGCGGCCCCGGTCCAGCAGCAGCCGGTGCCCGGCGAGCACCGCCTCGCCCGTACGGGGCAGGGGCAGCGGCCGGGAGCGCTCCTCCGGGGCCGGCGCGTACGGGCCGCTCCAGTGGCCCAGCCGCGTCACCTCGGCCCGTACCGCCCGCAGGTCCGGCAGGCCCAGGGGCGTGTCCATGGCGTCCGCCAGCATGTGCAGCACGCGCGCGTCCGGCTGGTGGTGGCGCCGGGCCATCAGGTCGGGCTTGAGGGCGGCCTCGAACGGCCGGGCCCTGCCCTCCCAGGTGAGGAAGGTGCCGGCCTTCTCGGCGACCGCCGCGACCGGCAGGACGACGTCCGCCCGCTCGGTCACCGCGCTCGGCCGCTGTTCGAGGCTGACCAGGAAGCCGACGGCGTCCAGGGCGTGCAGCGCGCGGGCCGGGTCGGGCAGGTCGGCGACCTCGACGCCGCCGACGAGCAGGGCGGCCAGCTCGCCGGTGGCGGCGGCCTCGACGATCTGGCCGGTGTCGCGGCCGTGCCGGTGCGGCAGTTCGGACAGGCCCCAGGCGGCGGCGACCTCCTCGCGGGCCCGCGGGTCGGTGGCCGGCCGGCCGCCGGGCAGCAGCCCCGGCAGGGCCCCGGCCTCCAGCGCGCCCCGCTCCCCCGCCCGGCGCGGAATCCACACCAGCGTGGCGCCGGTGGCCCGCGCGGCCCGCAGCGCGGCCGTCGGCCCGCCCGGCACGGCGGCCAGCCGCTCCCCCACGACGATCACGGCGCCCTCGGCGCGCAGCGCCTCGGCGGCCCGCAGGCCGTCGCCGTGCAGGCCCACCTGGGTGGCGATGGCCTCCAGCCACTCCGGCTCGGTGCCGGGCGCGGCGGGCAGCAGGGTGCCGCCGGCCTTGCGCAGGCCGTCGGTGGTGTGGGTGGCGATCGAGAAGGTCCGCTGGCCCCGCTTGCGCCGGGCCTTGCGCAGCCGCAGGAAGACGCCGGGCGCCTCCTCCTCGGCCTCGAAGCCGACGAGCAGCACGGCCGGCGCCCGCTCCAGCGCCCCGTAGGTGGCGCCGCCGCCGTCCAGGTCCAGGCCCCGCCCCGCGACATGGGCGGCCAGGAAGTCGGCCTCCTCGCCGCTGTGGACGCGGGCGCGGAAGTCGATGTCGTTGGTGGCGAGGGCGACCCGGGCGAACTTGGCGTAGGCGTAGGCGTCCTCGACGGTCAGCCGGCCGCCGGTGAGCACCCCGGCGCGGCCCCGGGCGGCGGCCAGCCCGCGCGCCGCGGCCTCCAGCGCCTCGGGCCAGCTCGCGGGGGCGAGCGTGCCGTCGGCGCCGCGCACCAGCGGGGTCTCGATCCGCTCGGGCCGCTGGGCGTAGCGGAAGGCGAACCGCCCCTTGTCGCAGATCCACTCCTCGTTGACCTCGGGGTCCTCGGCCGCGAGGCGGCGCATCACCTTGCCGCGCCGGTGGTCGGTGCGGATCGCGCAGCCGCCCGCGCAGTGCTCGCAGACACCGGGCGAGGAGACCAGGTCGAAGGGGCGGGAGCGGAAGCGGTAGGCGGCCGAGGTGAGGGCGCCGACCGGGCAGATCTGAATGGTGTTGCCGGAGAAGTACGACCGGAAGGGGGCGTCCTGTCCGGTGCCGACCTGCTGGAGCGCGCCGCGTTCCAGCAGCTCGATCATGGGGTCGCCGGCGATCTGCTGGGAGAAGCGGGTGCAGCGGGCGCAGAGCACGCAGCGCTCGCGGTCCAGCAGCACCTGGGTGGAGATGGGGACCGGCTTGGCGAAGGTCCGCTTGGCGCCCTCGAAGCGGCTGTCGGCCGAGCCGGTGCTCATGGCCTGGTTCTGCAGCGGGCACTCGCCGCCCTTGTCGCAGACCGGGCAGTCCAGCGGGTGGTTGATCAGCAGCAGCTCCATCACCCCGCGCTGGGCCTTCTCGGCCACCGGCGAGGTGAGCTGGGTCCTGACCACCATGCCGTCGGTGCAGGTGATGGTGCAGGAGGCCATCGGCTTGCGCTGGCCCTCGACCTCGACGATGCACTGCCGGCAGGCGCCGGCCGGGTCGAGCAGGGGGTGGTCGCAGAAGCGGGGGATCTCGATGCCGAGCCGCTCGGCGGCGCGGATGACGAGGGTGCCCTTGGGCACGGAGATCTCGATGCCGTCGATGGTGACGGACACGAGGTCCTCGGCGGGCACCGCGCCCTTGCCGGAGCCGGCGGCCGGCGTGGTGACGGTCATGCGGTCGCCTCCAGGTGGGGGTCCTTCCCGTCGGCCCAGGCGGTGGACTTCGCCGGGTCGAAGGGACAGCCGCGGCCGGTGATGTGCTGCTCGTACTCCGCGCGGAAGTACCGCAGCGAGGAGAGGATCGGGGCGGCCGCGCCGTCGCCGAGGGCGCAGAAGGACTTGCCGTTGATGTTGTCGGAGATGTCGGCGAGCTTCTCCAGGTCGCTGGTGCGGCCCTTGCCCTCCTCGATCCCGCGCAGCAGTTGGACCAGCCAGTACGTGCCCTCGCGGCAGGGGGTGCACTTGCCGCAGGACTCATGGGCGTAGAACTCGGTCCAGCGGGTCACCGCGCGGACGACGCAGGTGGTCTCGTCGAAGCACTGGAGCGACTTGGTGCCCAGCAGCGACCCGGCGGCGCCCACGCTGTCGAAGTCCAGCGGCACGTCGAGGTGTTCCTCGGTGAACATGGGGCTGGAGGAGCCGCCCGGGGTCCAGAACTTGAGCCGGTGCCCGGGGCGCATGCCGCCGCTCATCCGCAGCAGTTGGCGCAGGGTGATGCCCATCGGGGCCTCGTACTGGCCGGGCGCCGCCACGTGCCCGGAGAGCGAGTAGAGCGTGAAGCCGGGGCACTTCTCGGTTCCCATCGAACGGAACCACTCCTTGCCGCGGTGCACGATCGCGGGAACCGACGCGATGGACTCGACGTTGTTCACCACGGTGGGGCAGCCGTAGAGCCCCGCGACCGCCGGGAAGGGGGGCCGCAGCCTGGGTTGTCCGCGACGCCCCTCCAGGGAGTCCAGCAGCGCCGTCTCCTCGCCGCAGATGTACGCGCCCGCCCCCGCGTGCACGGTGAGGTCCAGGTCGAAGCCGCTGCCGAGGATGTCCCGGCCGAGGTAGCCGGCCCCGTACGCCTCCCGCACGGCCTCGTGCAGCCGCCGCAGCACGGGGACGACCTCGCCGCGCAGATAGATGAAGGCGTGGTTCGAGCGGATGGCGTGGGCACCGATGGCGATGCCCTCGATCAGGGCGTGCGGATTGGCGAAGAGCAGCGGGATGTCCTTGCACGCGCCGGGCTCGGACTCGTCGGCGTTGACCACGAGGTAGTGCGGTTTGCCGTCGCCCTGCGGAATGAACTGCCACTTCATCCCGGTGGGGAAGCCCGCGCCGCCGCGGCCGCGCAGCCCCGCGTCCTTGACGAGCGCGATCACCTCGTCCGGGGGCATGGCGAGCGCCTTGCGCAGGCCCCGGTAGCCGTCGTGGCGCAGATAGGTCTCCAGGGTCCAGCACCGGGGCTGGTCCCAGAAGGCCGAGAGCACCGGGGAGAGGAGCTTCTCGGGGCTGGTCTCGTCGAGTTCGGCTGCCACGGTCATCACTCGCCCTCCTCGGTCACCGGACCGGCCGGGTGCTGGGGGTCGGAGGCGGAGGTCCGCTGGGGTGCGTCGTGCGAACTGGGGTGGGTCGCGGGCGCCTCGGCCTGCTGGGCGCCGGGGCGCGGGCCGGGCGTCTCGTCCCCGGTGGGGCCGTCGGGCCGCCGGGCGGAGCGCGGCGAGACCACCCGGCCGGGTCCGGTCTCGCCCTTGGCGAGCCGCAGGCCGATCAGCGAGGCGGGGCCCGCGCCGCCGCTGGCCTCCACCGCGCCGGGCCGGGTGTCGGGGAAGCCGGCGAGGATGCGGGAGGTCTCGCGGTACGTGCACAGCGGGGCGCCGCGGGTCGGCTCGACGGTGCGGCCCGCCCGCAGGTCGTCGACGAGCCGCTTGGCGCTGCCCGGGGTCTGGTTGTCGAAGAACTCCCAGTTGACCATCACCACGGGCGCGAAGTCGCAGGCGGCGTTGCACTCGACGTGTTCGAGGGTGATCTTCCCGTCCTCGGTGGTCTCCCCGTTGGCCACGCCCAGGTGGCGCCGCAGCTCCTCGAAGATCGCGTCGCCGCCCATGACCGCGCACAGGGTGTTGGTGCAGACGCCCACCTGGTACTCGCCCGACGGCTTGCGCCGGTACATCGTGTAGAAGGTGGCGACCGCGGTGACCTCCGCGGTGGTCAGCTCCAGCAGTTCGGCGCAGAACCGGATGCCGGTGCGGCTGACGTACCCCTCCTCCGCCTGGACGAGGTGGAGCAGCGGCAGCAGGGCGGAGCGGCTGTCGGGGTAGCGGGCGATCACCTCCCGCCCGTCCGCCTCCAGCCGGGCCCGTACGTCCGGTGGGTAGTCGGGCGCGGGCATCTGCGGCATACCCAGGCCGACTTCCGTCTCGGTCATCGGTCGACGCCTCCCATCACGGGGTCGATGGACGCCACCGCGACGATGACGTCGGCGACCTGGCCGCCCTCGCACATCGCCGCCACGGCCTGGAGATTGGTGAAGGACGGGTCGCGGAAGTGGACCCGGAAGGGGCGGGTGCCGCCGTCGCTGACCGCGTGCACGCCCAGCTCGCCCTTGGGGGACTCCACGGCCGCGTACGCCTGTCCCGGCGGGACCCGGAAGCCCTCGGTGACCAGCTTGAAGTGGTGGATCAGGGCCTCCATCGAGGTGCCCATGATCTTCTTGATGTGGTCGAGGGAGTTGCCCAGCCCGTCCGGGCCGAGGGCGAGCTGGGCGGGCCAGGCGATCTTCCTGTCGGCGACCATCACCGGCCCGGGCTCCAGCCGGTCCAGGCACTGTTCGACGATCCGCAGGCTCTGCCGCATCTCCTCCAGCCGGATGAGGAAGCGGCCGTAGGCGTCGCAGCTGTCGGTGGTCGGCACCTCGAAGTCGTACGTCTCGTAGCCGCAGTACGGCTGGGCCTTGCGCAGGTCGTGCGGGAGCCCGGCGGAGCGCAGCACGGGCCCGGTGATGCCCAGGGACATGCAGCCGGCGAGGTCGAGGTGGCCGATGTCGCGCATCCGGCCCTTGAAGATCGGGTTGCCGGTGGCGAGCTTGTCGTACTCCGGGAGGTTCCGGCGCATCTTCTTCACGAACTCGCGGACCTGGTCCACGGCGCCGGGCGGCAGGTCCTGGGCGAGGCCGCCGGGGCGGATGTACGCGTGGTTCATCCGCAGGCCGGTGATCAGCTCGTAGACGTCCAGGATCATCTCGCGGTCCCGGAACCCGTAGATCATGATGGTGGTGGCGCCGAGCTCCATGCCGCCGGTGGCGATGCACACCAGGTGCGAGGAGAGCCGGTTGAGCTCCATCAGCATCACGCGGATGACGGTCGCCCGGTCGGGCACCTCCTCCTCGATGCCCAGGAGCTTCTCCACCGCCAGGCAGTACGCCGTCTCGTTGAAGAACGGCGTCAGGTAGTCCATGCGCGTGACGAAGGTGGTGCCCTGCGTCCAGGTGCGGTATTCGAGGTTCTTCTCGATGCCGGTGTGCAGATAGCCGATGCCGCAGCGGGCCTCGTTGACGGTCTCCCCGTCGATCTCCAGGATCAGCCGGAGCACGCCGTGGGTGGACGGGTGCTGGGGGCCCATGTTGACGATGACGCGCTCGTCGTCCGCGGCCGCCGCGGCGGCGACGACCTCGTCCCAGTCCCCGCCCGTGACGGTGTAGACGGTGCCCTCGGTGGTCTCCCGCGGCGGCGCCTGCGAAGCGGAGTGCTCGGTGGTGTGCGAGGTGCTCATCAGGTGTAAGACCTCCGCTGGTCGGGAGCCGGGATCTGGGCGCCCTTGTACTCGACGGGGATGCCGCCGAGCGGGTAGTCCTTGCGCTGCGGAAAGCCCTGCCAGTCGTCGGGCATCATGATCCGGGTCAGCGCCGGGTGGCCGTCGAAGACGATGCCGAAGAAGTCGTAGGTCTCGCGCTCGTGCCAGTCGTTGGTCGGATAGACGGGGACCAGCGACGGGATGTGCGGATCGGCGTCGGGGGCGCTCACCTCCAGCCTGATCAGCCGGTTGTGGGTGAGGGACCGCAGGTGGTAGACGGCGTGCAGCTCGCGGCCCCGGTCGCCGGGGAAGTGCACGCCGCTGACGCCCGTGCACAGCTCGAAGCGGAGCGCGGGGTCGTCGCGCAGGGTGCGGGCCACCGTCGGCAGGTGCTCGCGGGCGATGTGGAAGGTGAGCTCGCCGCGGTCGACCACGGTCTTCTCGATGGCCTGCCCGGGCGGCAGGCCCTGTTCCTCCAGGGCGCCCTCGAGTTCGTCGGCGACCTCGTCGAACCAGCCGCCGTACGGGCGGGTCGCCGGTCCGGGCAGCCGTACGGAGCGGACCAGGCCGCCGTAGCCGGAGGTGTCGCCGCCGGCGCTCGCGCCGAACATGCCGCGGCGCACGTCGATGATCTCGCCGTGGTCGCCGTGGTCGCCGCGGTGGCCGGGCAGGTTCTCGGCGTTGAGGTCCTGGTCGGGGTTGACGCCGTTGGCGTCGCGTTCAGCCGCACTCACCTCAGGAGCCCCTTCATCTCGATCGTCGGCAGGGCCTTGAGCGCCGCTTCCTCCGCTTCGCGGGCCGCCCGCTCGCGGTTGACCCCGAACTTCTCCTCGCGGATCTTCTGGTGGAGCTTGAGGATCGCGTCCATGAGCATCTCCGGCCGCGGCGGACAGCCGGGCAGATAGATGTCGACGGGCACGATGTGGTCGACGCCCTGCACGATCGCGTAGTTGTTGAACATGCCGCCGCTGGAGGCGCACACGCCCATCGAGATGACCCACTTGGGGTTCGGCATCTGGTCGTAGACCTGCCGCAGCACCGGGGCCATCTTCTGGCTGACCCGCCCGGCGACGATCATCAGATCGGCCTGGCGCGGGGAGCCGCGGAAGACCTCCATGCCGAACCGGGCGAGGTCGTACCGCCCGGCGCCGGTGGTCATCATCTCGATGGCGCAGCAGGCGAGGCCGAACGTCGCCGGGAAGACCGACGACTTCCGGGCCCAGCCCGCCGCGTTCTCGACGGTGGTCAGCAGGAATCCGCTCGGCAGTTTCTCTTCGATACCCATCCGATTGCCCCCAGTCCCGTCAGTCCCACTCCAGGCCGCCCCGACGCCAGACATAGGCGTAGGCGACGAAGACGGTGAGCACGAAGAGGAGCATCTCCACGAGCCCGAAAAGCCCCAGGGCGTCGAAGGTGACGGCCCAGGGGTAGAGGAAGACGATTTCGATGTCGAAGACGATGAAGAGCATCGCCGTCAGGTAGTACTTGATCGGAAAGCGGCCGCCCCCGGCCGGCTGCGGCGTCGGCTCGACCCCGCACTCGTACGCCTCGAGCTTGGCGCGGTTGTAGCGCTTGGGGCCCACGAGCGTGGCCATGACCACGGAGAAGATCGCAAAGCCTGCCCCGAGGGCTCCCAGTACGAGGATGGGCGCATAGGCGTTCACCGCTCCTCGCTCCTCTCAGTCGACGATGACTGTGTGTGGCGGTCCGCTCCCGGCCGGTGATCCGCACCCCGTGAAGATCGTGCACATGTGAGGCAGTTCACAAGCCCGAGCCGCCTGCATCCTATGCCCGTCGGTCTGTGATCTGCGACACGGGGTGCGACAACGTCTTTGTGATCTCCACCACCTGACGAAGGATCATGAAGCCGGGCGAGGCGTGATCTTCATACGGGAAGCGGTCGAGTGATCACGAGACGTGACATGTGGAGGTGTTACCGCTGGTGAGAGCGGTCTTGCCCTATCAAGGATCGCTCGCCTTCGGCAAATTTGCCATGGGTCCACATCAGGTGGTATGGGCCCGGCGGCGCGCGTTCACACGCCGGGTCGGCGCGGCGGCCGAGGGCGCGCCGCGATCCCCGCCGGCGCGGCGGGGCGGCGGGGCGGCCCGGCGGCACGGGCGACCCGGCAGCCGGAACCGGTGAGGGCGGGGGCGGGAGCGGGGGCGGCAATGGCTGCCGACGGGACTCCTGCGGTTGCGTGAGTTTTCCCACGCACGGCGGGCGTCCGGGTGAACGCGGCTTGGCCGAAGCCACTCGACGGTGGTAGGCCGCGAGCAATTCGGGCGAAATGATGAAAAGCCTTGATCATGGGCCGTGAGCGGAAGCCCGCATTCCGCCGTGCCGCGATGGTTCGAAGATCAACCAGGCCGAATGTCGACCCGCGCACCACAACTGTGGCGCATCGCACGTTTCTTGAACCCGGAACCCAACTCCTGATAGCCGTATACCCCATGGCCCACACCGCTCACATACCCAGCCGCCGGAAGCACCGCAAACCCACGCCCCATTGGGCCGTGCGGACCGGAGTGGCCGGCGGCGTCCTCAGCACCATCGCGGTGACCGCCGCGGCCGTGCCCGCGTCCGCCGCAGAGCCGGTCACCGAGACCATCGAAATGCCCACCGTGAGCGCCACGCTCTCCGCCGCGGTGTCCCAGTCCATGGCCGCCACCCAGCAGGCCGCCGCCGACTACGCCCAGCAGGCGGACCTGGCGGCCCGTCAGGACGCCGCCATCGACACCGCGAAGAAGGAAGCGGCCCAGGCGAAGGCGGAGGCCGACCGGAAGGCCGAGGCCGAGCGCAAGGCCAAGGAGAAGGCCGAGCAGGAGGCCGCGCAGGCCCAGCAGCGCGCCTCCCGCGCCGGCGAGCGCGCCTCCCTCGCCACCACGGCCGCGTCCGCCTCCGCGAAGAGCGGCTCCGTCGCCTCCAACGCCACCGGCAGCGCCGCCTCCGTCCTCTCCTTCCTCCAGGCGCAGCTCGGTGACGCGTACGTCATGGGCGCCACCGGCCCCAACGCCTGGGACTGCTCCAGCCTGGTCCAGGCCGCGTTCCGGACCGTGGGCATCGACCTGCCGCGGGTCTCCCAGGACCAGTCGCTGGCCGGCACCGCCGTGTCGTTTCCGGGGCCGGTGTCGCCGCCGCGCTCAGGAGCGCGGGGCGACCTTGGTGAGGCCGTTGATGATGCGGTCCATCGCGTCGCCGCCCTGCGGGTCGGTGAGGTTCGCCAGCATCTTCAGGGTGAAGCGCATCAGCAGCGGGTGGGTCAGCCCGCGCTCCGCGGCCAGCTTCATCACCTTGGGGTTGCCGATCAGCTTCACGAACGCGCGGCCCAGCGTGTAGTAGCCGCCGTAGGTCTCCTTGAGGACCTTGGGGTAGCGCTGGAGGGCGATCTCGCGCTGGGCGTACGAGGCGCGGGCGCGGGCCTGGACGATGACATCGGCCGCAATCTGGCCGGATTCCATCGCGTAGGCGATGCCCTCGCCGTTGAACGGGTTGACCAGACCGCCGGCGTCACCGACCAGCAGCAGGCCCTTGGTGTAGTGCGGCTGGCGGTTGAACGCCATGGGGAGGGCGGCGCCGCGGATGGGGCCGGTCATGTTCTCGGGGGTGTAGCCCCACTCCTCCGGCATCGAGGCGCACCACGCCTTGAGCACCTCGCGCCAGTCCAGCTCCTTGAAGGAGGCGGAGGTGTTGAGGACGCCCAGGCCGACGTTGGAGGTGCCGTCGCCCATGCCGAAGATCCAGCCGTAGCCGGGCAGCAGCCGGTCCGGGCCGGGGCCGCGCCGGTCCCACAGCTCCAGCCAGGACTCCAGGTAGTCGTCCTCGTGCCGGGGCGAGGTGAAGTACGTGCGCACGGCCACGCCCATCGGGCGGTCCTCGCGCCGGTGCAGGCCCATGGCGAGCGAGAGCCGGCTGGAGTTGCCGTCGGCGGCGACCACGAGCGGGGCGTGGAAGGTGACGGGGGTCCGCTCCTCGCCGAGCCGGGCCTCGACGCCGACGATGCGGCCGGTGCGGTCGTCGATGAGGGGCGCGCCGACGGTGCAGCGCTCGTGGAGCCGGGCGCCGGCCTTCTGGGCCTGGCGCGCGAGCTGCTCGTCGAAGTCGTCGCGCTTGCGGACGAGTCCGTAGTCGGGGAACGAGGCCAGGTCGGGCCAGTCGAGCTGGAGCCGCACCCCGCCGCCGATGATCCGCAGGCCCTTGTTGCGCAGCCAGCCGGCCTCTTCCGAGATGTCGATGCCCATGGCGACGAGCTGCTTGGTGGCGCGCGGGGTCAGCCCGTCGCCGCAGACCTTCTCGCGCGGGAACGCGGTCTTCTCCAGCAGCAGGACGTCGAGTCCGGCCTTGGCCAGGTAATAGGCGGTCGTGGAGCCGGCGGGGCCGGCCCCCACGACGATCACATCGGCGCTGCGCTCGGAGGCTGCGTTCGAGGCGGCGGGCTCGGTCACGTCGTTACTCCCGGCGTAGGTGCGGAGGATGCGGCGCCGGCGCCGACGTGGCGTCGGACTCGGCACGGGACGGTGCCAAGTCTATGGGGGGCCTCTCGGGTGACATGGCGTCGGGAGCCCCCTCCGCGCGGGAGCCGGCGAAACGTTACGCCGCGATGGCCGCCGCGCTGGGGACCGCGATCCTGCGCAGCACCTCCGCCGCCTCGGCGGCCGTACCGGAGCCGAGCAGGGCGGCGAGCACCGCGCTGCGGGCCTGGCCGGCGCGGAGCGTGCCGGTGGGCACCGCGCCCGCCGCGATGAGGTCCACCGCGCCGCCGTTGGTGTAGATCGGGGTGACGGGGCCGGCCGGCACGCGGGTGGTCAGGGCGACCACCACCCCGGAGTCGACCGCGCGGGCCACCGCGTCGGTGAAGGCGGGGGTGGCGTTGCCGGCGCCGGTCGCGACCAGCACCACGCCGCGCGCGCCCGCGTCCACGGCGGTGTTCAGGAACAGCGGGTCGGCGTCGACGTGGTGCATCACCATGTCGACCCGCGGCAGCGGGGTGTCCAGGGGCGGCAGCGGGAGCGCCTCGGAGCGCTCGGGCGTGCGGAAGATCTCGACGCGACCGAAGCCGACCTTGCCGAGCGGGTCGCCGGAGGGGTCGGCGAAGGCGTCGGCGGCGACCGTCTCGGTCTTGATGGTGCCGCGGGCGGCGTGCACGCGGCCGGCGAAGACGGTGAGCACGCCGAGGTCCTGCACGGCCGAGGCGGTGAGCAGCGCGTCGTGGAGGTTGGGCATGGCGTCGCCGTCGACGGCCTCCAGCGGGCGCTGGGCGCCGGTGAGGACGACCGGGCGGCGGTCGCGGTGGTGCAGATCGAGCAGGAACGCCGACTCCTCCAGGGTGTCGGTGCCGTGCGTGACGACCACGCCGTCGACGGCGGGGTCCTCCAGCACCTCGTGCACCGCGCGGAGCAGGGCGAACTGGTGGGCGCTGGTGAGCCGGGGGCTGTTGACGGTGAAGAGGTCGACCACCCGGGTCTCGACGCCCTCCGGCACCGCCGCGGCGGCGAGCACGTCCCGGCCGCCGGCCGACGCGGCATAGCCCTTGCCCTGCCAGCGGCTGGCTATCGTCCCGCCGGTGGTCACCACGACAACGCGTCGCATCCCCTGCTCACCTTCTCTCGCCGTCTTTCCCGGATGTGGCCCGTGCGTCTCCCGTGTGCCCGGTGGGCTCGGGAGCCAACCAGCAAGAGTAAGCCGTTCTGCTTGGAATCGGATCGCGGATATCCGTTCAATTCTCGACTTTCTCAGCAGATAATTGCGTTCATGGACGAGATTGATCGCAATATCTTGCGCGAGCTCCAGCGGGACGGCCGGCTCACCAACCAGGAGCTGGCCCAGCGGGTCGGTCTGACCCCCTCGCCCTGTCTGCGCCGGGTGCGCCAGCTGGAACAGGACGGGGTGATCCGCGGCTATCGCGCGGTGCTCGATCCGCACGCGGTCGGCCGCGGCTTCGAGGTGCTGGTCTCGGTGGAGGTCCGGCGCGACCGGGAGACCGTGGAGGCGTTCGAGGCGGCGCTCCAGGAGCTGCCGGACGTGGTGGAGGCGTACCGGCTGTTCGGCAGCCCGGGGTGTCTGCTACGGATCGCGGTGGCCGATATCGACACGTACGAGCGGCTGTGGATCGAGCGGATCACCGCGCTGCCGGGGGTGACGGAGGTCAACTCGCAGATCGTGATGAAGCGGATCAAGGAGCCCCGGGGGCTGCCGGTGGAGGGCCGGCCCGCCGCGCCGGGCCGCGCGGCGGACTGAGGCCCCGGCCCCGGCCGGTGGGGGCCGTCAGAACACCGACAGGCCCGTCAGGGTCGTGAAGCGGTCGAGTGCCGCCACGCCGGCCACGGAGTTGCCGCGGGCGTCCAGGCCCGGGCTCCAGACGCACAGCGCGCACTGGCCGGGGATGACGGCGACGATGCCGCCGCCGACGCCGCTCTTGCCGGGCAGGCCCACGCGGTAGGCGAAGTCGCCGGCCGCGTCGTACGTGCCGCAGGTCAGCATGACCGCGTTGACCTGCTTGGCCTCGCTGCGGGTCAGCAGCCGGGAGCCGTCCGCGCGCAGCCCGTGCCGGGCCAGGAAGCGGCCGGCCAGCGCCAGGTCGCGGCAGCTCATCGCGATGGAGCACTGCCAGAAGTAGTGCTCCAGGACGGTGGGCACGGGATTGCGCATGTTGCCGTAGTCGGCCATGAAGTGGGCGAGCGCGGCGTTGCGGTCCCCGTGCGCGGCCTCGGAGGCGGCGACCTTCTGGTCGAACGCGAGGTCGGGGTTGCCGCTCTCGGCGCGCAGGAAGTCCAGCACCTCGCTGCTGGCGTCGCCGGTGAGGGTCTGCAGCCGGTCGGTGACGACCAGCGCCCCGGCGTTGATGAAAGGATTCCGCGGAATGCCGTTCTCGTACTCCAGCTGCACCAGCGAGTTGAACGGGTTGCCGGACGGCTCGCGGCCCACGCGCTGCCACAGCTCGTCGCCGCCCCGGGCGAGGGCGAGCGCCAGCGCGAAGACCTTGGTGATGCTCTGGGTGGAGAACGGCCGCTCCCAGTCGCCGACGCCGTGGACCCGCCCGTCGAGGTCGGCCACGGCCATGCCGAAGCTGGCCGGGTCGACCTCGGCCAGCGCCGGGATGTACTCGGCGGGGCGGCCGGCGCCGATGTGCGGGGCGATGTCCGCCGCGACCTGCTCCAGTACGGCCTGGTAGTTCAGCTGCACGTGCGTGGTTCCTCGGGTGCGGGTGCGGCGGGGCGCGTCAGGGTACGTCGGGGCGCACGGCCCGGTGCAGTGCGACGATGCCGCCGCTGAGGTTGCGCCAGGCGACCCGGGACCAGCCGGCCGCGCCCATCCGGGCGGCGAGCCCCGCCTGGTCGGGCCAGGCGCGGATGGACTCCGCGAGATAGACGTACGCGTCCGGGTTGCTGGACACCGCGCGGGCGACCGGCGGCAGGGCGCGCATCAGGTACTCGGTGTAGACCGTGCGGAAGGGCGCCCAGGTGGGGCGGCTGAACTCGCAGATCACGATCCGGCCGCCGGGCCGGGTGACGCGCAGCAGCTCCGCCAGGGCCGCGTCGGTGGCCTGCACGTTGCGCAGCCCGAACGAGATCGTCACGGCGTCGAAGGAGGCGTCGGCGAAGGGCAGCCGGGTGGCGTCGCCGGCGGTGAACGGCAGGTGCGGGTGGCGCCGCTTGCCCTCGCGCAGCATGCCCAGCGAGAAGTCGCACGGGATGACGTGGGCGCCGGTGGCCGCGAGGGGCAGCGAGGAGGTCGCGGTCCCCGCGGCGAGGTCGAGCACGCGCTCGGCGGGGCGGGCGGCCACGGCCTCGGTGACCGCCTTGCGCCACAGCCGGGCCTGGCCCAGCGACAGCACGTCATTGGTGAGGTCGTACTTGGCCGCCACGTCGTCGAACATGGCGGCGACTTCGTGCGGCTGCTTGTCCAGGGAGGCTCGGGTCACGGGCCCATTCTGTCAGCGGGGACGCGTGCGGCTCGGCCGGGGTTGACCCGGCGGACCGGCGCGGGTCCCCGCCGGAGGCGGCGCGCTTGGGCCGGGGCGGGGCCGTACGCGTCGGGGCGCGTGGCGCGCCGGGGCCCGGGCCGCGCGTGGGCACGGCGCGCCCGGGTGG
>NZ_JBPQTV010000069.1:0-23849 GCF_051386515.1 Streptomyces sp. URMC 123
CTACTGAGCGGTGGGCGCCCCGCCCACCGCTCAGTAGCGCAGGATCAGCGCGATCCGGCCGTCCCCCTCCAGCGTGCCGTCGGGCACGAACTGCACCTCGCCCCCGGCGTCGAGGACCCGCTCGACCACCTGGTCGACCACGTCCTCCGCGACGTCGGGCGCCGCGCCCCGCTCCCCGTCCGCCCGCGCCAGGTCCAGGTGCCCGTCGTCGACCCGCGCCGCGACCCTCAGGTGCTGCTCGACCAGGAGCATCGCGCCGCGGCCCTCCCGGGCCACCTCCCACACCTCGTCGATGCCGCTCGCCACCAGCTTCTGGCCGCGGGCCGCGTCCAGCCGGTCCATGGCCTCGCGGGTGCGGGTCGCGGTGTGCTCGGCGATCACCGGGCGGAGCTCCTCCGCCAGGACGTGCGGGGACGCCTTGTCGAGCCCGACCTTCTCCAGCCGGCCGGCGATGTCCTTGGCGTTCTCGGACACGTCCTCGAACCGGGCGATCGCGCCGGAGGCGCCGACGACGAAGACCGGCCGGCGCTCGGCGGCCAGCACCTTGCCCAGGGTGGCGTCCACGCCCCGCGCGTACTGGCGCAGCCGCTCCTCGCGGGGCTTGCTCGGCTGGTTGCCGAAGTTCGGGCCGGGCAGCGCGTCCCGGTGGTCCGGGATCTCCGGCTCCACGGGGAAGCCGTAGTCCTCGACCGGGGTCAGCCGGTCGCCCGCGCCCGACCACAGCCGGGTGACCTCCTCGGCGAGCACCAGCACCCAGTACGGGCTGGTGTGCAGCCGGGCGGCGACCAGATTGCGGGTGAGGAAGGTGCCGGCCAGCATCACCTGCTCGGGCACCTCCACCGGCGAGGTCAGCTCCCAGACGTGGGTCTCCCCCGGCGCGGCGAGCACGAGCAGCCCGTCCTCGGCGTGCTCCAGCTCCAGCTCGGCGCCCGTCCGGTCCAGGCGTTCCTCCAGGTCGATCCGGTCCACCCGGGACAGCCCCGGGACCGCGGCGATTCGCTTCTTCCCCTCGGCGACGAGGTTGCGCAGCCGAATGCGGTCCTGGTCGCGCTCCTGCGGCAACCGATGGGTGGGCATCAGCAGGGAGACCGCGGGGTACGGCCGGGGCCGCCGCAGATCCTCCAGAAGCGCCGGGGTCAGTTCGCTGGTGTGCATATGTGCCCTCCGTCCGCTCTCGTACCGCTCCGGCTACCCCCGGCGCCGGCCCGCATGCGCCTCGCCCCGTCGCCTCCCGGGCCCGGCGCGGCCGTCGGCAGCCTTCCTCCCAGGGGAACATCCGGGCAGGCGGCCCGCGAGTTCTGCCGCGGTTTCCGCGGCGCGGTCACGAGGATCGGCGCACCGCCGCCCGCCCGGCGCCCGCCGCGCGCTCACGAGGGTCGGCGTGCCGCCCCGCCCGCCCGGAGCCGGCACGCACCGGGGGTGGCGGCGCGGGGGCACAGCGTTACCCTGGTCCTCATGACCGGCCCCGGAACGCCCCCGGCGGCGCGCACCGGCGTTCCCCGGCCGGGCAGGGCGCCGTACCGCAGGATGAGCGTGGCCGCGCGGCGGGCCCAGCTGCTCACCGCGGCGCTGGAGCTGTTCGCGCACCGCGCCCCCGAGGACGTCTCGCTCGACGACGTCGCGCTCGCCGCCGGCGTCTCCCGGCCGCTGGTCTACCGCTACTTCCCCGGTGGCAAGCCGCAGCTCTACGAGGCGGCCCTGCGCAGCGCCGCGGACGAGCTGGAGCTGTGCTTCAGCGAGCCGTACAGCGGGCCCCTGAGCCGGCGGCTCGGCCGCGCCCTCGACCGCTACCTCGCGTTCGTCGACGAGCACGACGCGGGGTTCACCGCCCTGCTGCAGGGCGGCAGCGTCGCCGAGACCTCCCGGACGTGCGCGATCGTCGACGAGGTGCGGCGCTCGGCGGCCGAGCGGATTCTGCTGCACCTCGGGGTCGACGTGGAGGAGCCGGCGCCGCGGCTGCGGATGATGGTGCGGACGTGGATCTCGGCGGTGGAGGCGGCCTCCCTCATCTGGCTGGACGAGGGCAAGCGGCCGCCCGCCGAGGACCTGCGGGACTGGCTGGTCGACCACTTCGTCGCGGTGCTGGCCGCGACGGCGACGCGGGACCGGCTGACGGCGCGGGTGGCCCGGCGCGCGCTGGCGCTGGAGCCGGCGGACGGGCCGGTGGCCCGCCTGGCCCGCGCCTCGGCCCCCTGGCTCGCCCGGTCGAAGGAGCCGCCCGGCGGGGCCGGTGTGAGACTGAGGGCGTGAGAAGCGAGGAGACACCCTTCGTGGGCGGGCCGCTGGACGGCCGGGTCCTGCCCGTCCTGGTGGGCGCCACCGGCCACCCCCCGAAGGTGTACGAGGTGCCCGTGCCCGACGCGGACGGCGGGCCGCCCACCGTCCTGGTCTACCGCCGGGAGCCCGCCGGCCACTCCAAGCGGCTGGGGTTGCAGCGGGGCTGGAAGTACACGTACGACCCCGAGGGCCGCGCGGGCGCCGGCAAGCCGCGGTGGCCCTGGTCGCGGCCCCGCGACTGAGGCGACCGCCGCGGCTGTCGTGGCCGCCGTGACCGCTGTTCGGCTGACGCCCCGTCACCCGCCCGAGTGGCGAAGCGATATGTAATGTCCGTCTTTCTTGTGGATGATACGACCGACCCCGAATGATGGCTCCGCGGATGGAGCCGATCGGCCGGAGGTGAGTCGTGACCCGCGGGCCAGTACGGATGGGGGGCGCCGCAGCGCGGTTCCTGACGGCGCGTCGCGCGGGCACGGTCCGTACGGTGTGCGCGGCGGCGCTCGCCGCGGTCGTGGGGGTGGCGGCCGTCCCGGCGCCCTGTACGGCGGCGCCCGGCCCCGCCGACGACAGCGGCGCGGCCGAGCGGTCCGCCGAGCGGTCCGCCGGGCGCGCCGACGCGACGGCACAGGCGCGGCCGGTCGGCGAGCTCGTGGCCGAACTGGGTCGCCTCTACCGCGAGGCGCGCACGGCCGGCGAGGAGTTCAGCGAGGCCGACCGGCGGCTGCGGGAGCAACAGGCCGAGGTGGGCGAGCTCCACGGCGAGCTGGCACAGGCCCGCGCGGGCCTGGCCGACGGCCGCCGGGACGCGGCCCGGCTCGCCCGCCGCCAGTACCGGCAGGGCGGCACTGGGCTCCCCTCCTTCGTCCGCGTCCTGCTCAGCGACGACCCGCAGCGCACGCTGGACGAGCGGCACGTGCTCGAACGCCTCGCCGCGGAGCGAGCGGCCGCGGTGGGCCGGCTGGCGGACGGCGAACGCCGGCTCGACACGGTGGCGACCCGCGCCCGCCGGGCCCTGGACCGCCAGCAGAGCCTCGCCGAGCGCAGACGGCAGCGCCGCGAAGAGGTACGGGACCGCCTCAACGCGGTGGCCGAGCGGCTGGCGTCCCTGACCCCGGCGGAGCTCAGGGCGCTCTCGCAGGTGACGAGAGCCGCCCAGCCGCCCGAGAACGCCGGGCGGTCCCCGGCGTGACCACGGCCACCGGGCGGAGCGCCCTGCCGGCCGCCTGAGCCCGACGAGGCGCTGGCCCGGCCCGGGGCGGCCCGTACGGGCAGGCATCCGACGCCGAGCGAAGCCGGGCCTGAGCCCGGCGCCAGGAGCGCCACGGGACGCGAGCCACACGGAACGCGGGACCGGCCCCGGGCGCCCGGGGAGGCGCGAGGCGGCAGCAGACGCCAGGTGGCGCGCCCCGCCGGCCGCGGGTGCCCGGCGCAGCCGGCGCGGACGCCGGCAGGCGAGGCGCCCGGCGTCAGGCGCGGGCCGACGTGAACGCGGACGCCGGGCGAAACGCCCGATCAGCCTGGCCACGGGACGAGCCCGACACGAGCCGTACGACGCTTCCCCGGCCCGGGGCCCCACCCCGTACGGCGTCCGGTAGGCCAGGCGAGGCGCGCTACCCGGGCGAACGCGGACACGGTCCGGCGACACCGAACCGACCCCGGACGCCCGGGGAGGCTGGACGCCGGGGACCCTGCCGGCCGCCCGGGACCGATGAAACCAGACGCGCGGACGCCGACCGGACACGCGCCCAACTTCAGGCGCGGCCCGGAAGCAACGCGTACGGCGGTCCGCCGGTCAGGCGTGGCGCTGGGCCGAGCGGCGGAGTTCGCCGCGGAGTTCCGGGGTGAGCACGTGGCCGGCCCGGCCCACGAAGAGACCCATGTGGTAGGCGACCGAGGTCATGTCGCAGTCCGGCGCCGTGAGCACGCCGAGCAGCGAGCCGTCGCTGATGGACATCACGAAGAGGCAGCCCTCGTCCATCGCCACCATGGTCTGCTTGACCGCGCCGCCGTCCATGAGGTGCGCCGCGCCGCCGGTGAGGCTGGCGAGCCCGGAGACGATGGTGGCGAGGTCGGCCGTGGAGCCGCGGGGCCCGCGCGGGCCGGCGCCCGCCCGCATCGCCCCCCGGCGCCGTACGGCCGACAGCGGCTGCCCGGCCGTCAGATGATCGGCAGGCGGCCCTGCCATCGGCTGCCCGGCCACCGCGACCTCCTCGTCCCGGGGGTCGGAGGAGAGCAGCAGCAGGCCGTCGGAGGACACCACGGCGACCGACCGGACGCCGGGCACCTCGTCGACCAGATTGGTCAGCAGCCAGTGCAGATCCTGTGCCTGGCTGCTGAGCCCGTACGCATCGGTGCCCCGCGGCTCCGGGCCGGGCATGAAGTCCGCGTTCACCCGCGTGCCTCCTCGACTGTGTCGCCTTGTCCGCCGCCGGCGGTGCCACGGGTGGTGTCACCCTCGGCCGGCGCTCCCTTCGGTTGCTCCCCCGTGTCCCCCGTGCCGTCGCCCCCGCCGCGGGCGCCGGGTCCGGCGTCCGCACGGCGTTCGCGACCGTGTCCCTCCTCCGCGCGCCCGCCTTCCGCGCGCTCGCGGCCCGGCTCGGCGCGCCCCGCGAACTCCGTCTCGGCGGCCCTGCGGCCGTCCCGCGACCCGCGCTGGAAGCCGCCGAGCCGGCGCCGCAGCTCCTCCGCGTCCACCGAGCCGGTGGTGCGCTCGCGGGGTGCCGCGCCCTCCCCCGGCGGGGTGGCGCCGGCCACCGCCTGCCGGGGCGTGCGCCGCGGCAGCCGCCTGCCCTCGGCGCGCTCCCGTACGGGCATGCCGGGCCGGACGGCCGCGTCGGGCCCGGCGAGCGCACCGGGCCCCGCGGCCACGTCAGGTCCGACGGGCACCACAAACCCAGTAGGCACGTCGCGTTCAGCCGGCACCTCGGGCCGCACCACCGCGTCCGCCCACCCGGGCGCGTCGGACGGTACGGCCGCACCGGCCCCGGGGGCCGCGTCCGCCCCGTAGGCCGGCGCCAGGCCCGCCCCGGCGACCGCGTCCGCCCGCGTGGGCAACCGCTCGTCCGCCGACGTACGGGCGTGCTCACCGGCCGGCTCCGGGCGCGGCGCGGCCACCGCGCCGCCGCCCTCCGTGTCGACCGGCGCCAGCAGCCGCGTCGGGATGACGACCGTGGCCGCGGTCCCGCCCCGCTTGCGCTGCCGCAGCCGCACCTGGAACCCGTGCCGGGCGGCCAGCCGGGCCACCACGTGCAGCCCGAGCCCGAGCACATCGGCGCCGCGGCCGGGCTGCGCCTCCGGGCCGGCGTCCGGCCCGCCGTCGGTGCCGGCCGCCGCCAGCCGGGCGTTGATCTCGGCGAGCCGGTTCTCCGTCATGCCGAGGCCCTCGTCCAGCACGCCGAGCACGATCTCGCCGCTCTCCAGCAGCCGGCCGGCCAGCCGGACGTCGGCCGTCGGGGGCGAGAAGGCGGTGGCGTTGTCGAGGAGCTCGGCGACCAGGTGGCTGAGGGCGTCGGCGGCCTCGCCCACCACCCCCGTACCGGGCGGCAGGGACTCGATCCGCACCCGCCCGTAGCGCTCGATCTCGCTGACGGCGGCGCGCGCCACGTCCAGCAGCGGCACGGGGGCCGCCCCGTCGGCGCCGTTCCCGGCGCCGGCGAGCACCAGCAGGTTGTGGCCGTAGCGCCGGGTGCGGGTGGCCAGGTGGTCGAGCTCGAAGAGGGTCTGGAGGCGGTCGGGGTCCGTCTCGTCCCGCTCCAGCCCCTCGATGACGTCGATCTGCCGTTCGGTGAGCGCGATGCCGCGCAGGGCGAGGTCGACGAAGCCGGCGCGGGCCGCGTCCTGGCGGCCGGCGAGCTCGGCGCGCAGGGCCTCCTGACGGCGCAGCAGTTCGCTGCGCTGGGCCAGCAGCCGCTCGCGCTCGTGGGCCAGGTCGCGGCGCTCGCCGCAGAGCCGCTCCGCGCGCTCGTGGAAGCGGACGGCCGCCTCGTGCACCTCGTTGACGGCGGCCACGGTGTCGGCGAACTCGTCCTGGCGGCCGCTGAAGACGATCGGCCCCTCCTCGACCGGGTCGGCCGCGACCCGGCGCGCGCCGCGCCGCAGCACGGCCAGCGGCCGGGTCAGCGAGCGGGCGGCGGAGGTCGAGACGCCGACGGCCACCAGCAGGCAGAGCACGACCAGGGCGATGCGCAGCTCCAGCGCCGTGACGGCGTCGTCGCGCAGCTCGGCCGCGCGGGTGCCCTCGGCGGCGGTGAGGGAGGAGTCGACCGCGCGCATCCGGTCGATCCGCCCGGAGAGGATCTGGGCGAGCCGCGCCCGGTCCACGGTGAGGTCGCTGCCGGAGAGCTGGGGCTGGTCGGTGAGCCGGTCGAGGTGGCGCTCGGCGGAGGTGGACTCGGCGCCGCCGACGGTGCGGTGGTAGGCGTCGCGGGCGTCGCGCGGCGCGATCTCCTCGAAGTCGCCGAGCGCGGACTGCTCCTGGAGGCGGGTGCGCTGGGCCGCGGCGGTCAGCTCCGGCGCGGGGCCGCCCTCGGCGAGCGCGCCGAGCAGCAGCGCGCGGGTGGCGGAGGCGCGCTCCACGGCCCGGCCGAGCGCCGGCAGGGCCTCGGCGGGGCCGCCGGGGGCGCGCTCGGGCAGGGTGCGGGCCAGTTCGGCGGAGGTGGCGCGCAGCGCCTGGACGGCGTGGGTGTAGGCCTGGAAGGTCTCCAGCGGCGTGCCGGGGCCGGTCAGCGCCCGGCGGCGGATCTCGGGCAGGGAGTCGATGAGTTCGCGCAAGGACGCGGGGGCGTCGGGGCGGAGCTCGGCGGCCTGCCGGTCGACCCGGGCCCGGCGGCTCTCGGCGCCCGCGGCGGCGGTGGAACCGGCGGCGCGCCCGGCCGCGACGTACTCGGTCATGGCGTCGCGCTCGTCGGCGAGCGCGTGGGCGAGCGCGGTGGTCCGGCCGCTGAGCTCGGCCAGGCCCACGAGGTCCTGGGTGTCGTTCAGGTCCCGGGCGGCGTCGACGATCGCGGGGGCGCCGCCGGCGGTGACCGCCATGGCGACCACGGCGACCGAGGCGACGAGGCGTCCCCGCACCCGTACGCCGCGCCGCGCGCGGGGGCGGCTGCCCGCCCCTCGTCCCGGCTCCGCTCCGCCTGCCTCAGGCCGCGTCCTGTGCACCGGTGTTCGCAATCCTTCCTACGTCTGCCCGTGGGCCGAGGTGAAAGGAGCTCTCGGGGAAGCCCACTGCCCGCGCGCACCGAATCCGCGCGGTGCGCGGCGAGTGCCGGTCCCACCCCTGGTACGGAAATCGACCTTCGCAGTACCGCCGGGAGGGGCGCGCCCATCGCTCGCCTGGCCACCTGAACGAGTGAACATCAATCAGCAGTTGGTGAACAACTTCGCCGGGCGGCGCCTGACGGGCCGTCGGGACGGCCGGGTGGAAAACCCCGGGGCGTCCTGGCAGGATGCCCGCCCGCAGCTCGCCGGGGCCACCGGGGCCGGCGTACGGGGCGCGGCGGGCGGCACGGCGCGGGCGCGCGGACGACGGGGCGCGGCACGCCCGTACGGAGCCCCCGACGACCACCGCGCCGCGCGCGGCCGGCCGCCCCCTTCGCCCCGTTACGGCGGTGCTCGTGGGGCTGTCGGGCAGACTGACCGCATGCGCATCGAACTGGCAACCGAGCCCGGCGATCCCCAACGGCCCAACGAGGACTATGCGTCGGTCGCCGCGCCGGCCTCGGGGCGGGGCGGGGCGCTGGTGCTGCTCGACGGGGTGACCCCGCCGCCGGACGGCGACACCGGGTGCGCGCACCCGGTCCCGTGGTTCACCGCCCGGCTCGGCGGCGCGCTGCTCGAACTGTCGGCGGCGCGGCGGGACATGAGCCTGGCGGACTGCCTGGCGGAGGCGATCGACCGGACCGCCGCGGCCCACGGGCCGAGCTGTGACCTTTCTCACCCCCGTACGCCGCAGTCCACGGTGGTCGCGGTGCGCTGGGGCGAGGAGGCGGTGGAGCACCTGGTGCTGTCCGACTCGGTGCTCCTCGCCGAGCGGGCGGACGGCTCGGTCGCGGCGGTGCTCGACGACCGGCTCGACCGGCTGCCGGACGCGGTGACCGCGCTGCGCCACCGGGTACGGGCCCTGCCGCCGGGCTCCCCCGAACGGCCGGCGGCCCGCCGGGAGTACGTGGCCGCCGTGGAGGCCCTGCGGAACGCGGAGGGCGGCTTCTTCACCGCCGCGGCCGATCCGGGGGTGGCCGTACGGGCCGTCACCGGCTCCTCGCCCCTCTCGCAGGTGACCGCCGTGGTGGCGCTGACCGACGGGGCGAGCCGCTGGGTGGAGGTGTTCGGCGAGGGCACGTGGCCGGACTGCTTCGCGCTGGTGCGCAAGGCGGGGCCGCGGGCGCTGATCGAACGGGTGCGGGCCGCGGAGGCGGCCGACCCCGAGGGGCGCGCGTTCGCCCGCGGCAAGGTGCGCGACGACGCGGCGGTGATCCTGGCCGAGTGGTGACCCCCCGGTCAGTCCTCGGCTCCGCCGAGGCTGTTCAGCCGGTGCAGCAGCCGGGCCAGCTCCGCGACCTCGGCGCGGTCCCAGCCCTCCAGCTTGCGGACGTAGCGGGCGCGGCGGGCGTTGCGCACGGCCGAGAACCGGGTGTGGCCCTCCTCCGTCAGGGCCACCAGCGAGGCGCGGCCGTCGGCCGGGTCCGGCTCCCGGGTGATCAGCCCCAGCGACTCCAGCGCGCGCAGCTGCCGGCTCATGGTCGCCTTGCCGACGCCGAAGTAGGCGGCGAGGTCGGTGGCGCGCTGCCGGCCGGCGTCCTCCAGCCGCAGCAGCAGGCCGTACGCGGCCGGCTCCAGGTCCGGGTGCACCTCGCGGGCCATCTCGCCGGACGAGGCGCGGGCGCGGCGCAGGAAGACGGCGAGCTCGCGTTCCAGGGCGAGGTGGGCGGGGTCGGGTCCGCCGGGTGCGGTGTTCTCCACGGGGTCCCCTCCGGGGCGGTTCCTTGTGACGTGAGCGTCCAGTATTCCGTGGGCCCCCGGGCCGGCCCGGCCCAGAACAGCGCCGCGGCTACGCCGCCACCCGCACATCCACCTCCGCCCCCTCGAGCGCCAGCTCGAGAACCTGACGGACGTCACTCACCGCGTGAACCTCCAACCGCCGGAGCACCTCCGCCGGCACGTCGTCGAGATCCGCCTCGTTCCGCTTGGGGATCACGACGGTCGTGATCCCCGCCCGATCCGCGGCGAGCAGCTTCTGCTTGACGCCCCCGATGGGCAGCACCCGCCCGGTGAGCGACACCTCACCGGTCATGGCGACGTCGTCCCGGACGCGCCGCCCGGAGAGGAGGGAGGCGAGGGCCGTGGTCATGGTGACCCCCGCGCTCGGCCCGTCCTTGGGCACCGCCCCGGCCGGCACATGCAGATGGACGCCCCGGTCCTTGAGGTCGCCGACGGGCAGTTCGAGTTCCGCGCCGTGGCTGCGGAGGAAGGAGAGGGCGATCCGCGCGGACTCCTTCATCACGTCGCCGAGCTGCCCGGTGAGCTGGAGCCCGCCGGCGCCGCTCTCGGGGTCGGCGAGGGAGGCCTCGACGAAGAGGACGTCGCCACCGGTGCCGGTGACGGCGAGCCCCGTGGCGACGCCGGGCACGGCGGTGCGCCGCTCCTCGGGGTCCTGCGCGGACTCGGGCACGTGGTGCGGCCGGCCGAGCCAGCGGCGCAGCCCGTCGGGCCCGTCGGCGCCGACGCTGACGGGGAGCTCCAGCTCGCCGAGCTCGTGCCGGGCGGCGACCTTGCGGAGCAACCGGGCGAGGGCGCGTTCGAGATTCCGCACGCCCGCCTCGCGGGTGTACTCCGCGGCGAGGCGGCGCAGCGCGCCGTCCTCGACCACGACCTCGCCCTCGGCGAGCCCGGCCCGCTCCCGCTGCCGCGGCAGCAGGTGGTCGCGGGCGATGGTGACCTTCTCGTCCTCGGTGTAGCCGTCGAGCCGGACGACCTCCATGCGGTCGCGCAGCGGCTCGGGGATGGCCTCCAGGACGTTGGCGGTGGCGAGGAAGACGACGTCGCTGAGGTCGAGTTCGATTTCCAGGTAGTGGTCGCGGAAGGTGTGGTTCTGGGCGGGGTCGAGGACTTCGAGGAGCGCGGCGGCGGGGTCGCCGCGGAAGTCGGAGCCGACCTTGTCGATCTCGTCGAGCAGGACGACGGGGTTCATGGAGCCGGCTTCCTTGACGGCCCGGACGACGCGGCCGGGCAGCGCGCCGACGTACGTGCGCCGGTGGCCGCGGATCTCCGCCTCGTCGCGGACGCCGCCGAGGGCGACGCGGACGAACTTCCGCCCCATGGCGCGGGCGACGCTCTCGCCGAGGGAGGTTTTGCCGACGCCGGGCGGGCCGACGAGGGCGAGGACGGCGCCGCCGCGGCGGCCGCCGATGACGCCGAGTCCGCGGTCGGCGCGCCGCTTGCGCACCGCCAGGTACTCGGTGATGCGCTCCTTGACGTCGTCGAGGCCGGCGTGGTCGGCGTCGAGGACGCGGCGGGCGGCGGCGATGTCGTAGGAGTCCTCGGTCCGCTCCTGCCAGGGCAGTTCGAGGACGGTGTCGAGCCAGGTGCGTATCCAGCCGCCCTCGGGGCTCTGGTCGGAGGCGCGCTCCAGCTTGTCGACCTCCTTGAGCGCGGCCTCGCGGACCTTCTCGGGGAGGTCGGCGGCCTCGACGCGGGCGCGGTAGTCGTCGGACTCGTCGCCGGGGTCGCCGTTGAGCTCGGCGAGCTCCTTGCGGACGGCTTCGAGCTGGCGGCGGAGGAGGAACTCGCGCTGCTGCTTGTCGACGCCCTCCTGCACGTCCTTGGCGATGGCCTCGGCGACGTCCTGTTCGGCGAGGTGGTCGCGGAGGGTCTCGGTGGCGAGCCTGAGCCGGGCGACGGGGTCGGCGGTCTCCAGGAGCTGGACGCGCTGCTGGAGGGTGAGGAACGGGGAATAGCCGGCGTTGTCGGCGAGCTGGGCGACGGTGTCGATCTGCTGGACGCGGTCGACGACCTGCCAGGCGCCGCGCTTGCGCAGCCAGCTGGTGGCGAGCGCCTTGTACTCGGTGACCAGTTCGGTGACGGCGCCGGGCAGCGGGTCGGGCACGGTCTCCTCGACGGCGGTGCCCTCCACCCACAGGGCGGCGCCGGGGCCGGTGGTGCCGGCGCCGATCCGTACGCGGGAGACGCCGCGGATGAGGGCGCCGGGGTCGCCGTCGGAGAGCCGGCCGACCTGCTCGACGGTGCCGAGGGTGCCGATCGCGGCGTAGGTGCCGTCGATCCGTGGCACCAGCAGCACCCTGGGCTTCCCGCCGCCGCGGCCGTCGGCCCCGGCATCGGCCTTGGCGGCGGCCTGGGCGGCCTCCACCGCGGCCCGTACCTCGGCGTCGGAGAGGTCCAGGGGGACCACCATGCCGGGCAGCACGACCTCGTCGTCGAGCGGCAGGACGGGCAGGGTGAGCGTTTCGGACGTCGAAGCCATGATCTCCCCTTCGGCAGGCAAGTTGAGCAGTACTGACTCAATGCATGCGATGCCCGTCCGTGTTCCCCGGCATGTGTTCGCTGTGAGCGATCAGCTGTGCGCCGACCGGGTGTACGGCGGTGGGCCGGGCGCGGGGCGGCCGCGCGCCGGGCGGACCGGGCGGGCCGCGGCCCCGCACCCGTAACTCGCCGGGCGGCTTTGCCGTGAAATGGCCCCCGCGGGGCCGGAGTTCCCGGGCATGCTTCCGTCATGCCCGAGTACGAGTGGGACCGCACCGCCATGGCTGCCATCGCCGCGGCCCTCGCCGACGACGCGGAGGGGGCCGCGGCGCTGCTGGAGCCCCTGGACGCCAAGGACCTCCGCCATGTGGTGATCCGCCTGGCGGCCACCCTGGCCGACACGCTGCTCACGGAGGCCAGACGCTCCGGGGCGAGCCGCGAGGAGGTCGTGGCCAACTGGCAGGCGTGCATCCTGGACCACGAGACCAAACGCGGCCATTAGGCGGCCGTCAGGAGGCCGCCCGGCCCTCCGTCGCTCGGGTCCCCGTCGCCCCGGCCTCCGCCGCCCCGGCCCGGTCTCGGGCCCAGCGGCGGGCCAGCGGCCGGCACGCCAGGCCCGTCAGCAGGGCGGCGGGGTGGCCCCAGGCGGCCATCGGGTCGGAGAGGTCGAACAGGTCGAGGGCGAGCAGCAGCCCGGTGACGCCGTACAGCAGCCGGCCGGTCCGGGGCCGCAGCAGCCCCGAGAGCGCGCCGATGCTCGCCATCAACCCGAAGCTGATGCCGTAGTCGAGGCGGCGCAGCGAGGTCTCGGGAAGGTGGCCGAGGTGGACCGCGACGCCGACCGGGACCTCCGTGAGCAGGGTCGCGGTGACATGCCCGATGGCGAAGACCGCGGCGGCCCGCAGCCCGCCGAGGAGGCGCTCCATCCGCGTGAGCACCAGGACGAACCCGGCGCTGTAGGGGGAGATCAGCGGGTTGGCGAGCCACAGGGCGCTGCCGACGAGCGCGGTGAGCGGGGTGCGGGTGAGGTGCTCGACGTCCGTGCTGGAGCGCTCCAGCCAGCGGGCCACCGCGTCCGGGTCGCCGTGGCGCGCGTACCAGGTGGTGGCGGCGAGGACGAGGAGATAGCAGAAGGTGAACGGGGTGCCCAGGGGCGTCGGCAGCCAGCGCGCGGCCGCACGCCACCGCGGGGTGCGCGGACACGGGCGCGGACACGGACGCAGGCGCGGGTCCGGGGCCCGGCCGCCGGCGCCGGCCGCCTCGGTGGGGCCGGCCGGGCCGGTCCTGCCTGCCGTCACTGAGCGGGCCTTTCTGCCGGGTGCGGGCGGCGTGGGGGCCGCGTCGCACCGCGTTGGTGGAGCCCGTCCGTGTCCCTCGGCCGTGGCGTGCCTGACCCCTCAGGGATACCACCTCGCGGTCGCGGGTGCGTGATCGCGTGGGGCGCGGCGGCCCGGGGAGCCGTGGGGGCCGGGCCGGACGCCGGGCCCACGGCGGGCCCGTTCTCCTACCCTGGTCGGCGACATCCGGGCGTCGAGCGCGGTCTGCTCACGACGCCCGCCCGCCGCGACGTACGGAGTGAAGGAGCAGCCGTCCGCCATGCAGCCGCCCGCCGAGCCGTCCCCGGCTCAGTCCCCGGCCCTGTCCCCGGCTCAGCCATTGGCCCAACCCTCGACGCAGCCGCCGTTCTCACGGCCCTCGCCCGCCGGGACACCGCCCGTGGGGGCGCCGCCCGTGCCGCCGTCGCCCCCGTGGCCCGACCGCGCCGATGACACCGCCCCCGTGGTCCTGGACCGCCGCGAGGGCCCGTACGGCGAGGTCGTGCTGCGGCGGCGCGGCGCCCACCACGAGATCATCGCCAATGGCTGCTTCCTGATGGACACCGCCGACGGGCGCTCCGAGCGGCTCCTGATCGACGCGGCGCTCGGGGCGCTGCCGCCCGGCCGCACCGCGCCCTCGCTGCTCATCGGCGGGCTCGGCGTCGGCTTCTCCCTCGCGCGGGCCGCGGCCGAGCCCCGCTGGGGCCGGATCACGGTGGTCGAGCGCGAGGAGGCCGTCATCGACTGGCACCGCGCGGGCCCGCTGGGCGCGATCTCCGCCGCGGCGCTCGCCGACCCGCGCACCCGGGTGCTGCCCATGGACCTGCTGGCGCATCTGCGGGCGGGCCCCGACCGCTACGACGCGCTCTGCCTGGACATCGACAACGGCCCCGACTGGACCGTCACCGAGGACAACGACTCCCTGTACGGGCCTTCGGGGCTCGCCGCCTGCCGGGCGCGGCTCGCCCCCGGCGGGGTACTGGCCATCTGGTCCGCGCGGCCGTCCGCCGCGTTCGAGGAAGCCCTGCGCGATGCCGGGTTCATCGAGGTACGGACCGAGGAGATCACCGTTGCCCGAGGCGTCCCCGACGCCGTCCACCTCGCGGTTCGGCCTGCGTAGCCGAGCCGCGCGCCCTCCCCGTAATGTGCTTGCCAGCAAAGGCTCGGCAGGCTTGGGACCACGCAGGGGCGGGGCAATGGATCTGACACACAACGGCGTGCGAGGTGCTGCGGCCGCCACCCCCGGGGCCCAGCGCAGAGTCCTGGTGGTCGAGGACGACGCGACCATCGTCGACGCGATCGCGGTCCGGCTGCGGGCCGAGGGCTTCCAGGTGCAGACCGCCTGCGACGGCCCGGCGGCCGTGGACACCGCCCAGGCCTGGCAGCCGGACCTGCTGGTCCTCGATGTGATGCTGCCGGGCTTCGACGGCCTGGAGGTCTGCCGGCGGGTGCAGGCCCAGCGCCCGGTGCCGGTGCTGATGCTCACCGCGCGCGACGACGAGACCGACATGCTGGTGGGCCTCGGCGTCGGCGCGCACGACTACATGACGAAGCCGTTCTCCATGCGGGAGCTGGCCGCGCGGGTGCACGTGCTGCTGCGCCGGGTCGAGCGGGCGACGCTCGCCGCGCACACCCCGCGCAGCGGCATCCTGCGGCTGGGCGAACTGGAGATCGACCACGCCCAGCGCCGGGTGCGGGTGGCCGGCAACGACGTCCACCTCACCCCGACCGAGTTCGATCTGCTGGTCTGTCTGGCGAACACGCCCCGCGCGGTGCTCTCCCGCGAGCAGTTGCTCGCCGAGGTGTGGGACTGGGCGGACGCGTCCGGCACCCGCACGGTCGACAGCCACATCAAGGCCCTGCGGCGCAAGATCGGCGCGGAGCGCATCCGCACGGTGCACGGGGTGGGCTACGCGCTGGAGGCGCCCGCCGCGCCGGCGCCATGAGCCGGCCCCGCACCCACTCCATGGCCCGGCTCCGCGCCGAGGCCGTGGGCCGGCTCCGCGCCGAGTCCAGGAGCCGGCTCCGCGCCGACGGCGGGCCCGACGCCCCGCGCCGGCGCCGGTGGCCGCGGCCGTTCTCCGTCAAGGCCAAGCTGGGCCTGCTGGTCGTGGTCTCGGTGTTCATCACCACCGGGCTGCTGATGGTCGCCCTGCGCACGGACACGGAGCTGCGGATCATCACGATCTTCTCCGTCATAGCGTCGATGCTGATCACCCAGTTCGTGGCGCACGGCCTCACGGCCCCGCTGGACGAGATGCGGAGCGTGGCGCGGGCGATGTCGCACGGCGACTACACCCGGCGGGTGCGCGCCGACCGGCGGGACGAGCTCGGCGACCTGGCCGCGACGATCAATCGGATGGCCGCGGACCTGGAGGCCGTCGACCGGCACCGCAAGGAGCTGGTGGCCAATGTCTCGCACGAGCTGCGCACGCCGATCGCGGGGCTGCGGGCGGTGCTGGAGAACGTGGTGGACGGGGTCTCGGAGGCCGATCCGGAGACCATGCGGACCGCGCTGCGGCAGACCGAGCGGCTGGGGCGGCTGGTGGAGACCCTGCTGGACCTGTCCCGGCTGGACAACGGGGTGGTGCCGCTGCGGGCCCGGCGCTTCGAGGTGTGGCCGTATCTGTCGGGCGTCCTCAAGGAGGCGAGCATGGCGGCGGCCGCGGGCAGCCTGGCCGGCTCGGGCCGCACCGCGCGCCAGGACGTCCATCTGCACCTCGACGTCTCGCCGCCGGAGCTGACGGCGCACGCGGACGTCGAACGGCTGCACCAGGTGGTCGCCAATCTGGTCGACAACGCGGTCAAGCACAGCCCACCGCACGGCAGGGTGACGCTGCGGGCGCGGCGCGGCAGCGGGCCCGAGAGCCTGGACCTGGAAGTGGTCGACGAGGGCCCCGGCATCCCGGAGGCCGAGAGGCACCGGGTCTTCGAGCGCTTCAGCCGGGGCTCGGCCTCGGGCAAGGGCGACGGGGGCACGGGGCTGGGGCTGGCCATCGCGCGCTGGGCGGTGGACCTGCACGGCGGCACGATCGGGGTGGCGGAGTCCCCGGTGGGCTGCCGCATCCGCGTCCGCCTCCCCGGCACGCGCCTGCCGCAGCCCGGCTGACCGGACCCGTATCCCGTACGCCTCCGCACGCTCTCGTACGCCCCCCGCACGCCCTCGTACGCCCTCGGCGGGCCCCCGGTGGGCCGCCCCGAAACCCGTTGGCACACCCCCGCCACGCCCCCCGTCACGCCCCGTGCCGGCCGCGGTGCGCAGCGTCAGCGCATGGGGCCGCCCGTATGGGGCATGATCGCCCCAGGGCGTCCCGCCGAGGGGCCGCCCCCGTCCGGACCGGCCGAAACGTGACGGGACCCGGGCGGAACACGGACAGGACCCGGGCAGAACCCGGGCAGGATCGAGCCGGCCCCGGGCCGGACCCAGGGGTTCCGAGAGCGGAACCCCAGGTCGTTCCCGCCTGAATCCGCGCCGAAACGCTCTCCCGGATGTGACTTAGACGACGACTGGGGCGCCCGGCCTGCACCTCGGGGGTCAAGAGGCGTAGCCTTTATTTCCGCTGTCCACCACCTTTAGGAAGCGGAAGAGGGCGGTTGCCGCCGTGTCGCCACAGTCCCCCAACAGCTCGAGCGTCTCGACCGACCAAGACGGGCAGGGCAAGAACCCTGCGTCCGCGTTCGGTCCCAACGAGTGGCTCGTCGACGAGATCTACCAGCAGTACCTCCAGGACCCGAACTCGGTAGACCGAGCCTGGTGGGACTTCTTCGCGGATTACAAGCCAGGTGCTGCGGCCACGCCGCAGGCCGGCTCCGGGGGCGAGGCCCCCGCGGCCCCGGCCCCCGCGAAGGCCCCATCGGCCGCGGGTGCCCCCACCGGCACCCCGGCGCAGACGGGCGGTCCGGCCGCCCAGGCCGCCGCGACCGCCCCCGCCGCGCAGCAGGCGGTCGCCGCCAAGCAGGCGGCCTCCGCCCCTGCCGCGAGCGCCCCCGCGGCGCCGGCGGCCCAGGCCCCGGCCCCGGCCGTGGCCCAGCCCGCCGCGGCCAAGCCGGCCGCCACCAAGCCGGCCGCCGCCGCGCCCAAGGCGGCGCGGCCCACCGAGCCCGCCGAGGGCCCGGAGCTGATCACGCTGCGCGGCCCGGCCGCCGCGGTCGCCAAGAACATGAACGCCAGCCTGGAACTGCCGACCGCGACCAGCGTGCGTGCCGTTCCGGTGAAGCTGCTGTTCGACAACCGCATCGTGATCAACAACCACCTCAAGCGGGCCCGAGGTGGCAAGATCTCCTTCACGCACCTCATCGGTTTCGCGATGGTGCAGGCGCTGAAGCTGATGCCGTCGATGAACTACTCCTTCGCGGAGAAGGACGGCAAGCCGACGCTGGTCAAGCCGGAGCACGTCAACCTCGGTCTCGCGATCGACCTGGTGAAGCCGAACGGCGACCGCCAGCTCGTGGTCGCGGCGATCAAGAAGGCGGAGACGCTCAACTTCTTCGAGTTCTGGCAGGCCTACGAGGACATCGTCCGCCGCGCCCGCGTGGGCAAGCTGACGATGGACGACTTCACCGGCGTCACCGCGTCGCTGACCAACCCCGGCGGCATCGGCACCGTGCACTCCGTGCCGCGGCTGATGCCCGGCCAGGGCCTGATCGTCGGCGTCGGCGCGATGGACTACCCCGCGGAGTTCCAGGGCACCTCCCAGGACACCCTGAACAAGCTGGGCATCTCCAAGGTCATGACGCTGACCAGCACCTATGACCACCGGGTGATCCAGGGCGCCGCCTCCGGCGAGTTCCTGCGGATCATGCACCAGCTGCTGCTCGGCGAGAACGACTTCTACGACGAGATCTTCCAGTCGCTGCGCATTCCGTACGAGCCGATCCGCTGGCTCAAGGACATCGACGCCTCGCACGACGACGACGTCACCAAGGCCGCCCGGGTCTTCGAGCTGATCCACTCCTACCGAGTGCGCGGCCATGTGATGGCCGACACCGACCCGCTGGAGTACAAGCAGCGCAAGCACCCCGACCTGGACATCACCGAGCACGGCCTGACCCTGTGGGACCTGGAGCGCGAGTTCGCGGTCGGCGGGTTCGCGGGCAAGTCGATGATGAAGCTGCGCGACATCCTGGGCGTGCTGCGCGACTCGTACTGCCGCACCACCGGCATCGAGTACATGCACATCCAGGACCCCAAGCAGCGCAAGTGGATTCAGGACCGCGTCGAGCGCCCGCACGCCAAGCCGGAGCGCGAGGAGCAGCTGCGGATTCTGCGCCGGCTGAACTCCGCCGAGGCGTTCGAGACGTTCCTGCAGACCAAGTACGTCGGTCAGAAGCGGTTCTCGCTGGAGGGCGGCGAGTCCGTCATCCCGCTGCTGGACGCGGTGATCGACGCGGCCGCCGAGTCGCGCCTGGACGAGGTCGTCATCGGCATGGCCCACCGCGGCCGGCTGAACGTCCTCGCCAACATCGTCGGCAAGTCGTACGCCCAGATCTTCCGCGAGTTCGAGGGCAACCTCGACCCGAAGTCGATGCACGGCTCCGGCGACGTGAAGTACCACCTGGGCGCCGAGGGCACCTTCACCGGCCTGGACGGCGAGCAGATCAAGGTCTCGCTCACCGCCAACCCCTCGCACCTGGAGGCGGTGGACCCGGTCCTCGAGGGCGTGGTCCGCGCCAAGCAGGACATCATCAACAAGGCCGGCACGGACTTCACCGTGCTGCCCGTCGCCCTGCACGGCGACGCGGCCTTCGCGGGCCAGGGCGTGGTGGCCGAGACGCTCAACATGTCGCAGCTGCGCGGCTACCGCACCGGTGGCACCGTGCACATCGTGATCAACAACCAGGTCGGCTTCACCGCCGCCCCGGAGGCGTCCCGCTCGTCCATGTACGCCACGGACGTGGCCCGCATGATCGAGGCGCCGATCTTCCATGTGAACGGTGACGACCCGGAGGCCGTGGTCCGCGTCGCGCGGCTGGCCTTCGAGTTCCGCCAGGCGTTCAACAAGGACGTCGTCATCGACCTGATCTGCTACCGGCGCCGCGGTCACAACGAGACCGACAACCCGGGCTTCACGCAGCCGCTGATGTACGACCTGATCGACAAGAAGCGCTCGGTGCGCAAGCTCTACACCGAGTCCCTCATCGGTCGCGGCGACATCACGCTGGAGGAGGCCGAGCAGGCGCTGCAGGACTTCCAGGGCCAGCTGGAGAAGGTCTTCACGGAGGTCCGGGACGCCACGTCCGCGCCGGCGCCGACGCATGTGCCGGAGCCGCAGACGGAGTTCCCGGTGGCCGTGGAGACGGCGATCTCCCAGGAGGTCGTCAAGCGGATCGCCGAGTCCCAGGTGAACATCCCCGAGCGGGTCACCGTGCACCCGCGGCTGCTGCCGCAGCTGCAGCGCCGGGCGGCCATGGTCGAGGACGGCACGATCGACTGGGGCATGGGCGAGACCCTCGCCATCGGCTCCCTGCTGCTGGAGGGCACCCCGGTCCGGCTCGCCGGCCAGGACTCCCGCCGCGGCACGTTCGGCCAGCGCCACGCGGTGCTGGTGGACCGGGAGACCGGCGAGGACTACACCCCGCTGCTCTACCTGTCGGAGGACCAGGCCCGGTTCAACGTCTACGACTCGCTGCTGAGCGAGTACGCGGCGATGGGCTTCGAGTACGGGTACTCGCTGGCCCGGCCCGAGTCGCTGGTCATGTGGGAGGCGCAGTTCGGTGACTTCGTCAACGGCGCGCAGACCGTCGTCGACGAGTTCATCTCCTCCGCCGAGCAGAAGTGGGGCCAGACCTCCGGCGTCACGCTGCTGCTGCCGCACGGCTACGAGGGCCAGGGCCCGGACCACTCCTCGGCCCGCCCCGAGCGGTTCCTCCAGCTCTGCGCGCAGAACAACATGACGGTCGCCATGCCGACGCTGCCGTCGAACTACTTCCACCTGCTGCGCTGGCAGGTCCACAACCCGCACCACAAGCCGCTGGTCGTCTTCACCCCGAAGTCGATGCTCCGGCTCAAGGCGGCGGCCTCCAAGACGGAGGAGTTCACCACCGGCGGCTTCCGCCCGGTGATCGGTGACACGGCGGTCGACCCGGCGGCGGTCCGCAAGGTCGTCTTCTGCTCCGGCAAGGTCTACTACGACCTGGTCGCCGAGCGGCAGAAGCGGGGCGTGACCGACACGGCCCTGGTCCGGATCGAGCGGCTCTACCCGCTGCCGGGCAAGGAGCTCCAGTCGGAGATCGCCAAGTACTCGGGCGTGGAGAAGTACGTCTGGGCGCAGGAGGAGCCGGCGAACCAGGGGGCGTGGCCGTTCATCGCGCTCAACCTGATCGACCACCTCGACCTGGCGGTCGGCGCGGACCTTCCCCCGGCGGAGCGGCTGCGGCGGGTTTCCCGGCCGCACTCGTCCTCGCCCGCGGTGGGGTCGGCGAAGCGTCACCAGGCGGAGCAGGAAGCGCTGGTCAACGAGGTGTTCGACATCTAGTCGGGCGTCGCGTTCCCACCCCCGCCGGGCGGCACCTCGGGTGCCCCCGGCGGGGGTTCGCCTTTTCCGCGCGCCTCTTCGGGGAACGGGGCCCCGAAACGGGCAGCCGCGAACAGGGGCTCGAACCGGGGCTCGCATCGGGGTCCGGGGCGGGGCCCGGGCGGGCCCCGGCCGGAGCCGCGTCGGCCTCAGCCGAGCTGGGGCTCGAAGTCCCAGTAGGGGCGCGTCCGGGACCGCGCCGCCACCGTGTGCACATGCTGCGCCCCGAGCGTCGCGGCCAGCGTGGCCAGCGCCTCCTCCTCGATCTTCTCCGCCTCCGCCCGCCGGTGCAGCCCGCGCAGATCCGCGGCGAGGGCCACCTGCGCGCTGAGCGTCAGGGGGTGCCGCGGCCCGAGGGTCGCCGTCGCCCGGCGCAGGGTGTCGCGGCTGAGCTCCGCCGCGCCCTCGGGGTCCCCCGCGATGTTGACGGCCGCGCTGACGTTGATCGCCACACCGAGCGTCCAGGGGTGGTCGGCGCCGAGCGCCTCCCCCATGTGGGCGAGGGCCTCCTCGACGAGGACCTGCGCCTGCTGGCGCTCGCCCGTGGCCCGGAGCACCAGCGCGTGGTTGGCGCGGGCCCCGACGGCGTACGGGTGGCGGGCCCCCAGCATGGCGGTGTAGCGCGCCACGACCGATTCGCCGATGGCCCGGGCCCGGTCGAGGTCGCCGTGCTCGCGCTCCACGCAGGCGTAGCTCGCCGCGGTGACGAGGGACAGCGGGGCCTGGTCGCCGAGGACCCGCTCGACCCGCTCCAGCGTGCGGGCGAGCAGCTCCTTGCCGAGCTGCCGCTGCCCGGCGCGGTACTGGCTCATGGCGAGGCTGTGCTCGGCGCCGAGGGTCTGCGGGTTGTCGGGGCCCATCACGTCGCGGTGCACGCGCAGGCTGCGCTCCAGCACGGAGACCGACTCGTCGTAGCGGCCGAGCAGCCGCAGATCGGAGCCGTAGTTGATCTCGGACAGCAGCGTCCAGTTGTGCCGGGGGCGGAGCACGTCGCGGCGCCCTTCGAGGGTCTGCCGGTCGAGCCGCAGCGCCTCGGTGTAGTCGCCGAGCAGCCGCCGGGTGACGGCGAGGTTGCTCTTGGCGCCGAGGGTGCGGGAGTCCTGGTCGCCGAGGAGCGCGGTGTAGCCGTCGTGGACGAGGCGGGACAGCTCCAGCGCCTCGGTGTACTGGGCGAGGCCGCGCAGGCTGGCGGCGAGGCCGGAGGCGGCGCGCAGCACATCGAGGTCCTGCGGCCCGCGCTCGGCGCGCAGCCGGTCCACGACGGCCCGCTCCACCTCGGCGGCGCGGGTGTAGTCGCCGGTGGAGCGCAGCAGGTTGGCGTGGTGGTGGGTGAGGTCCCAGATGCGGGCGTGGCCGTCGCCGAGGGCGGCGCGCCAGGCCTTCAGGGCGCGTTCGGCGAGCTTGATGCCGGAGGAGTACTCGCCGCTGAGGTACATGTAGCGCAGGCAGTTGAGGACGAGCTGCTGGACCTCGGGGTCCTCGCTCCGCAGGACGCCGGCGGTCTTCAGGTGCGGGGAGAGCTCGGCGTAGCGGGGCCACAGCCGGGTGTCGGTGGGCCGGCCGGGGTCGGCGGCGGCGAGCGCCCCCTGGACGACGCGGGAGAAGTCCCGGCGGTCCTCCTCGGACATGCCGTTGCGGACCGTCTGGTGGACCATGCGGTGCATATGGAGGATCTCGGAGCCGGCGGCGGGCTCGTCGGCGGCGGCCTCGTGGGATTCGAGCCGGACCACGGAGTACTGCACGAGTTTGCTGATGGCCGCGTTCCAGCGCAGCGGGTCGTTCATCAGTCCGGTGAGCTGTTCGGGCAGCTCGCGCAGGGGCAGTTCGCGCAGCAGCCGTACGGGGATCGGACCGGGGGCGAAGAAGACGCACAGCCGGAGCAGGTCGATGGCCTCGGGCACGGTCTCCCGCAGCCGGTTGAGCAGTATCGACCAGGCCATCTGGAAGGTCATGGGGAAGTCGGCGGCGACCTTGAGCCCGACCTCGTCGTAGCCGCTGCCGAGGAGTTCGACGTACTCGTCGACGGTCATGGTGGAGTCGTTGAGCCAGCCGGCGGTCTGGTCGAGCAGGAGCGGCAGGTCCTCCAGGGCCTCGGCGAGCCGGTCGGCGTCCTCGTGGTCGAGGCGGGGCGCGCGGCGGCGGATGAAGGCGATGGACTCGGTCCGCTCGTAGACGGGGATCTCCAGCATGGCGGTGTTGTGCTCGCTCCACTCCCGGTTCTGGGAGGTGATCAGCACATGGCCGGTGCCGGAGGGCAGCAGGTCGGCGACGAGCTCGGGCTGGTCGGCGCTGTCCATCACCAGCAGCCAGCGGGAGTACGGCTCGCCGCGGCGCAGCGCGTCCCGTACGGCGCGCAGCCGCTCGCCGTACTCCGGTCCGGTGGTGAGCCCGAGGGCGGGCGCGAGTTCGGCGAGCCGCTGGCGCAGGGTGCCGCGCTGGTCGGCGGGGACCCACCAGACGACGTCGTACTCGGAGCCGAAGCGGTAGACGTACTCGGCGGCGATCTGGGTCTTGCCGACGCCCGACATGCCGAACAGGGTGCAGACGGCCGCGCCCTGCTCGGCCTGGCGCAGCTGCTGGTAGATGTCGCCGAGGAGCTGCTCGCGGCCGGTGAAGCGGACGTTGCGGCGGGGGACGCCGCCCTGGACCCAGGGCTGGTCGAAGGGGAAGCGGGGGCCGGAGGCGTCGGCGGCGCGGTCGCGGGGGGCGGTGTCCGGGGTGCCCAGCCGGGCCAGCAGCCGGCGCTCGGCCTCCTGGGCGCCGACGCCCCACAGCTCGGCCGCGCCGAGCACGGCGGTGGCGGTGGGCAGGGAGGCAGTGGTCACGGAGACCGCGGCGAACCGCTCGGCGTTGGCGGCGACCACGGTGCGCAGGGCGCGGTTCCACTCCTCGTGGGTGCGCGGGCCGAGCCGGAAGTACCAGTCGCTGAGGACGATCAGTACGGTGCCCTCGGCGAGCAGCAGGTCGCCTAACGCGTCCTCGATGGTGACGTCCACCGGTGGGTCCCAGCGGTGGAAGGTGACGCGGTGACCCTGGCGTTCGAGCCTGCCGCCGATCCAGGCGGCCCAGGCGCGGTTGTAGCCGGCGAAGCTGATGGTGACGGGCTGCCGTTCGGCAGCGGCGGCGGACTTCCGCATTACGGCCATAAGGACCGTCTCCCTCGTGATGCGTGACGCGAAGCGCTGACGAACGGTCGACCGGACGGGCGGCCCCGACGGGCCGTCAGATGTCCTCGCTGGGAACATACACCGGCCCTCCGACATCCGGCCCC
>NZ_JBPQTV010000070.1:0-23741 GCF_051386515.1 Streptomyces sp. URMC 123
CCCCCCCCCCCCCCCCGCCCCACCCGTTTGATCACGCGTCACCTGAGCGGCCATCAGCCGCCGGATGCCGTCCTCGCGTCAGAGGTCCGGGCCCGCGGCCCGGGACCGCCGCGTCGCGACGACGACCAGCGCCGCCCCGCAGCCGAGGAACGCCGTGCCGCCCATCAGATACGGCGTCGTGTCGACGCTGCCCGTGTCGGCGAGCGCGAGACGCTCCGCGCCCCGCCCCTCCGGAGCGCTCCCGGCGTGCGCCGCGCCGCCCCGATCCCCGGTCGCGGCCGGGGCGTTCGCCGGCTTCCCGGCCCCCGAGCCCCCCGGCTTCTCGGCGGGTGCGTCGACGGTCGCGTTGGCCGAGGGGACGAACCACAGGGCACAGAGCAGCGAACCGGCCGCGGCGGCGGTCATCAGCGGGCGGCGTGCGGACACGTAACGGGCCCCCTTGTGGCAGCGGTGAATTGGCCGTCCGGGGAGATGTTAGTGACACTCGCGGGTCGTGGGAAAGCCGCGGCGGGGCGGGCACCTACGCTCCGTCGCATGAGCACTGACGACTCACCGCGTTTTGTACGGCTTCGAGTGGAACTCGTCGTGGAGATCACCGATCCCGACGAGCTCACCGGAGCGGCCCTCGACCACATCGGCGACGACGAATTCATGCCCGAGGAGGAGCGGGTCCATGCCTCGACCACCGTCCGGGAGGACGAGGCGGAGGCCCTGGCCCATCTGATCGACCCGTTCGACCTGGTCAACGACGTGCCCGGGATCGAACTGGCCCACGCCTCGTGGACCAGCGAGCAGATCGAGGACTACGACCCGTCCGCCGCCGAGTGGGACATGGACGACCTCGACGACCTCGACGACTTCGGCTCCCCGCGCCCCGGCGCGCATGAGAGCGACGAGGCGGGGGACCCGAAGAGAGGAGGGGGCTCTCGCGTCTGAGCGCGCACGCGAAGTGCCCGGCGGGCCGGGACGTTCCGTACGGGCCGAAGGTCTTCGTGCGGGCCGAAAGCCTTTCGTGCGGGCCGGAAACTCCCGTACGAGCCGGAAACTTTGCGTGTACGAGGGGGCACGCCGCGCAGCGGCTCTCCCGAGCGCTCGGGCCGACCGCAGGTCACAGGGCCCCGGAGTGATCCACTTCACTCCGGGGCCCGCCCGTGGGGGCGTGGCCTTGCCCACAGTTTGCTCGTTTGGGGAACGGGGGCGTATGCAGAGATGTTCTTCAGACAGGGGGATCGGGCGGTGCATGCCCTGCGTGCCGGTGTCCCGGATGCCAGCGACCAGACCAATGGAGAAGCGTGTGATGACGGACGGTAAGCGACGCAAGGGCCTGGCGGCCGCCGCGGCGCTGCTCGGTGGCGTGCTGACGCTCACGGCGTGCGGCGGTGACGACGGCGGCGCCAAGGACACCGGGGACCGGGCCAAGTCTCAGGCGCAGGTCGACAAGGCGGCTGCCGCGGACGCCTCCGACGCCCGAATAACGATCTCCCCCAAGGACGGCGCCAACAACGCCGGCATCGCCAACGATGTGAAGGTCGCGGTCAGCGAGGGCAAGCTGACCAAGGTCACCATGGTCGAGGCGGCCAAGGGCACCGCCGTGGCGGGCTCCATATCCGCCGACGGCCTGTCGTGGAAGCCCAACGGCCAGCTGGAGCGCTCCACGAAGTACAAGGTCACCGCCGAGGCCGAGGACGCCAAGGGCCGCCGGGCGACCGAGAACTCCACCTTCACCACCGTCTCCCCGGCCAACAGCTTCATCGGCTCCTTCACGCCGGAGGACGGCTCGACGGTCGGCGTCGGCATGCCGGTCTCGATCACCTTCGACAAGGCGATCACCGACAAGAAGGCCGTCCAGTCGAAGATCTCGGTGAACTCCACCAGCGGCCAGAAGGTCGTCGGCCACTGGTTCAACGCCCAGCGTCTGGACTTCCGCCCGGAGAAGTACTGGCAGGCGGGCTCCACGGTCACCCTGAAGCTCGACCTCGCGGGCGTCGAGGGCGCCAAGGGCATCATCGGCGTCCAGCAGAAGACCGTCACCTTCAAGATCGGCCACAGCCAGGTCTCCACCGTCGACGTGAAGACCAAGCAGATGACCGTCGAGCGGGACGGCAAGGTCGTCAGGACCATCCCCATCTCGGCGGGCAGCCCCGAGAACCCGACCTACAACGGCCAGATGGTGATCTCCGAGAAGTTCAAGGAGACCCGGATGGACGGCTCGACCGTCGGCTTCACCAACAAGGACGGCAAGGGCGAGTACGACATCAAGGACGTGCCGCACGCCATGCGGCTGTCCACGTCGGGCACGTTCATCCACGGCAACTACTGGGGCCCCGACTCCATCTTCGGCAGCGCCAACACCAGCCACGGCTGCATCGGCCTGAACGACGTCAAGGGCGCCAACGACCCGAAGCAGGACGGCGCCTGGTTCTGGGAGTCCTCGCAGATCGGTGACGTCGTGGTGGTCAAGAACTCCCCGGACAAGACCATCAAGCCGGAGAACGGCCTCAACGGCTGGAACATGAGCTGGGACCAGTGGGTCGCCGGGAGCGCCACCGGCGCCTGACCCCCGTACCGCCGCGGGGCGCCCTTCCGGCCCCCGCGAACCCCCGCGGAGCCCTCACCGGACCCGTGAACACGCCGACGGCGGCCGAGACGATCTCGGCCGCCGTCGGCGTTTCGCAAGGTGGCCCTTCACCCGTTCGGCTGTCGATTTCCACAAATCCCCACGTCAGTATCGGGGTTCAACTGGTGTCCCACCCGCCTCCACGTTCACTTGCGTGGCGCCGGCCGGGGGAGGCTCCTGCCATCCGGTGACATCACCTCACCTGGGGGAAAATTGAACAGACGCTCGCACAGAGCCGGTTTCCGTGCCGTACCTCTCGCGATCGCCTCGGTCCTCGCGCTCCTCGCGGGGCAGCCCACCTCGTCCACGGCCCAGCCGGCCCCGGCCACCGCCGCCAACGACCCCGCCTCCGCCGCCGCCTCGGTCTCTTCCACCACCCCGCACGCCGCCCCGCGTACCGCCCCGCGCGCCGCCTCGCGGTCCACCGCGCGGTCCGCTCCGCGTGACCTCCGCTGGGTCACCCTCCTCACCGGCGACCGGGTCGCCGTCGACTCCCGCGGCGCCGCCGTCGCCTTCGTCCGGGCCCGCGGCCGCGAGTCGATCCCCCTGCGCGTCGAACGCGTCGGCGGCCGCACCCGCGTGGTGCCGCTCGACGCCCAGCGCCTCATCGCCCGCGGCCGGCTCGACCCCCGGCTCTTCGACGTCACCACCCTCGCCCGCCCCGAGTACCGCGCCTCCCACCGCGACGGCCTGCGGCTCATCGTCCGCTACGAGGAGGGGCGGCCCCCCTCCCGCACCTGGCGGCGCTCCGCCGAGGGCGTCGTCCTGCGCGGCAGCTTCCCCCGGATCAACGCCGAGGCCGTCCAGACCGGCCGCGGCGAACGGGCCGCCCGCGCCTGGGAGGCGCTCACCGCCGCCCCGCGCCGGCCCACGTCCCCGTACCGCACCACCGCCCCCGGCGTCGCCGGGGTGTGGCTCGACGCGCTGCGCCGGCCGTCCCTGGACCGCAGCGTGCCGCAGATCGGCGCCCCCGCGGCCTGGCGGGCCGGCTACGACGGCCGGGGCGTGACCATCGCCGTCCTGGACACCGGCGTCGACCAGACCCACCCCGACCTCGCGGGCGGCAAAGAGGTCGCCGAGAAGAACTTCTCCGCCGCCCCCGACACCAAGGACCGCTATGGCCACGGCACCCATGTGGCCTCCATCGCCGCCGGCACGGGCGCCAAGTCCGGCGGGCGCTACAAGGGCGTCGCCCCCCGCGCCCGGCTGCTCGACGCCAAGGTCCTCGGCGACGACGGCTACGGCGAGGACTCCGGCATCCTCGCCGGCATGGAGTGGGCCGTCGAGCACGGCGCCGACGTGATCAACCTCAGCCTCGGCGGCCCCGACGCGCCCGGCCCCGACCCGCTCGAAGCCGCCATCGACCGGATCTCCGCCACCACCGACACGCTCTTCGTCGTCGCGGCCGGCAACTCCGGCCCCGACACCGGCAGCCTCAGCTCCCCGGGCAGCGCCCGCTCCGCCCTCACCGTCGGCGCCGTCGACAAGCAGGACCAGGTCACCGGCTTCTCCGGGCGCGGCCCGCGGGTCGGCGACAGCGCCGTCAAACCGGACCTGACCGCGCCCGGCGCGGCCATCGGCGCGGCCGCCGCCCCCGGCAGCCTGGTCGCCAGGGGCGGCACCAAGGTCGCCGACGGCTATGTCGCCGTCTCGGGCACCTCCATGGCGACCCCGCACGCCGCCGGCGCCGCCGCCCTCCTCGTCCAGCGGCACCCGCGCTGGTCCGGGGAGGCCGTCAAGGCCGCCCTGATCGCCTCCACCGCCCGCGGCCGCGACAGCGGCACCGCCCGCGCCCCCGACGCCTTCGGGGCCTTCGAGCAGGGCGCCGGGCGGCTGGACGCGGCCCGGGGCGTCCGGCAGTCGCTGCTGGCCGAGCCGACGGCGCTCTCCTTCGGCACCCACCGCTGGCCGCACACCGACGACGCCCCCGTCACCAAGCGGCTCACCTACCGCAACCTCGGCCCCCGGCCCGTCGCCCTGCGCCTCGCGCTCACCGGTGTCGGCCCGGACGGCGACCCCGCGCCCCGGGGGATGTTCCGGCTCGACCGCACCCGGGTCACCGTACGGCCCGGCGGCACCGCGGCCGTCCTCCTCACCGCCGACACCCGGCCCGGCGGCGCCCTGGACGGCGCCTACAGCGCCTTCGTCACCGCGACCGGCGGCGGCCACACCGTCCGCACGGCCGCCGGCGTGGACCGGGAGATCGAGTCCTACGACGTGTCCGTCAGGAGCCTGGGCCGCGACGGCGCCCCCGCCCCCGCCTCCGACAGCGTCCTCGTCGGCGTCGACGGCCTCGGCAAGGACCGCGTCTTCACCGTCACCGGCGAGAGCGGCACCGTGCGGGCCCGGGTCCCCAAGGGGCGCTATGTGCTCAGCACCCATGTCGTCGCGGCCGACGGCGACGCCCTGGCCGGCATCGACTGGCTGCGCCGGCCGAACCTCACCGTCACCGCCCCCACGGCGGTGACCATGGACGCCCGGACCGCCGCGCCCGTGGACCTCACCGTCCCCGACCGCGCCGCCACCCCCGCCCTGGCCGCCGCCGCCTTCGAGGTCGACCGCGAGGGCGACGCCTACGGCTTCGCCTGGCAACTGGAGACGTTCCGGGGCTTCCGCACCGCCCACAGCGGCCCCGCCGTGCCCGCCGGAGAACTGCACGAGCACGTCCACGGCTCCTGGTACGCCGGCCCCGGCACCGAGTACGGGCTCGCCTACGGCCCGAAGCGCGGCACCCGCCTCGGCACCGGGTTCGTCAAGCACGCGAGCGCCCGGGAGCTCGCCACCGTCCGTACGACGCTGGGCGCCCCCGCCGCGGGCCGGCGCGGCGCGCTCTTCGCCACCCCCTCGACCGGCGGCTGGCTGACCGAGTCCGTCGGCCACGGCCTGGCCCTGCCGGCCACCCGCACCCTGCGGCTCAACGCGGCCGGCACCCACTGGCAGTTGACCTTCGCCGAGGACGGCGGCGCGCCCGACGGGCAGCCGGAGGCCATGTACGGCACGGAGGAGGAGCGCCTCACGGCGGGCCGCACCTACCGCAAGACCTTCAACGTCGGTGTCTTCGGCCCCCGGATCGGCCCCAAGGAGGGCCTGTTCCGCGATGTCGACTCGATCTACGGGATGCTGTCGCTGCTCGCCGACGGCGGCGGCCACAGCGGCACCTCCCGCTACGAGAAGGCCACCACGACCCTCTACCGGAACGGGGTGCGGATCGGCGGCAACGACGACCCGCTGACCGGCGAGCGGAGCTTCAAGGTCCCGCCGGGGAAGGCCACGTACCGGCTGGTCGCCTCCCTGGACCGGAGGAAGGTCGCCACCGTCTCGACCTCGGTGAGCGCCGAGTGGACGTTCACCTCCCGGCACGCCACCGGCGAGGCCCGGCTGCCCGCCTCGGTCGTGCGCTTCACCCCGGCGCTCGCCGCCGACAGCACCGCGCCCGCGGCCCGGCCGATGCGGATTCCGGTCACCGTCCAGGGCACGGCGGCCCGCGACCGGCACCGGCGCCTGACGGTGTACGTCTCGTACGACGGCGGGGCGCGCTGGGCGAAGGTCCCGGTGCGCAAGGGGGCGATCACGGTGAAGAACCCGAAGGCGGGAAAGGGCGTCTCGCTCAAGGCGACGCTCACCGGCCGCGGCGGGGACCGGCTCACCCAGGTGATCAGGGACGCGTACCGGGGGAGGTGACGGCGGCGCGTGACGGGGCCCGGCCGGTCGCCGCCGGCCGGGCCCCGGTCTTCGCGCGGCGCCGGTCCTTCCCACAGCCTCGGCCCTCCGCGCGCTCAGTCCTCCCGGGTGTAGCGGATGTAGAAGACCACCGCGGCCATCGCGCCGCCGACGATCAGGCCCGTGATCGACGACTTGAGGACGCTCCAGCCGCTGAGGCAGAACAGCAGGCCCATCGCCGCGCCCAGCAGACCGCCGTAGGCCGCGGCCCGGGTCTCGCGCACCATGGTGGACTGCCGCCGGCCGAGCGCGAAGCAGGCGGCCGCGACGACCAGGCCCGCCACCACCCCGAACACCGCCGCCCGGCCGCCCGGTGTGCCGTTGTTGGCGTCCACGCAGCCCGCGTAGAGGCCGTAGACGACGCCGATCAGCAGGGGGATCGCCCAGCGGGCGGAGGGGTGCCGGGCGGTGCTCCGGGTGCCCGCCGACCCCCGTGACATGTCTGCGTTCGGACCCCGGGCGTCCCGCGAGCCGTGCGGCCCGTGGGAGGGGGTGGCCGCGTGTGTCATGGCGCGCTCCTCTCCCGCCCCCGCGTCCCCACCGTTTCGTAACCCCAGGTCACACCCGTCGACGCGGGGCGGCAACTCGATCAATGGCGCGCCCCCCGCCCCGCCCGCGCCAGGGCAAGCGCGGTGATATGCCCGCTGTTGCCCGTTTGTTGCCGGAGGAGAGACCCTGGGAGGGAGGCTGTAGCGCGAGGAGATGAGCCGCCATGCGGATGCTCTTGAAGGCCCACATACCCAGCGACGCCGGCACCGAGGCGATCAGGAACGGGACGATGCCCAAGACCATGGAGTCGGTCCTGTCCGCCCTCCGCCCGGAAGCGGCGTACTTCTACCCCGAGAACGGCCGGCGGACGGCGTTCCTCGTCTTCGACATGGAGGACTCCTCCGACATGCCGTCCGTGTGCGAGCCGTTCTTCATGGAGCTGGACGCGGAGATCAGCATCCAGCCGGTGATGAACGTGGAGGACCTCCAGAAGGGACTGGGAGAGCTGATGGGCGGCCGCTGACCGGCCCGCACGGGGCGTGCGCCCGTACGAGCCGGTGCTGAGCCCGGGCGGGCCCGTACGAGCCGGCCGGGGCGTACGGCTCAGCGGCGGGCGATGTCCGGCGCGATGTCCTCGTGCACCGTCGGGGCGGGCGACGGGGTGTTCCTCAGGGAGTCCCGGGGCGCGGAGGGCTGCGCGGTGGGCTGGGGCTGCGGCGACTTCCGGGCCGCCGGGGGCGCGCCGCAGAACGCGGCGTCCAGCGTCCTGCCCAGCGTCGTCAGCACCTGCCCGTTGTTGGAGGTGTTGGCCATCGTGGTGATGCTCCGCTTGCCGTCGGCGGAGGCGAACGCGTACGTGTAGTAGCCCTGCACCGTGCCGGTGTGCCCGTACACCTCCACACCGCACGAGAGCTTCCGGCTGCGCATGCCCAGCCCGTAGAACTGTGTGTTCGACGCGTCCGTCGGCGTCATGGTGCGCATCTCGCGCAGCAGTTCGGCCGGCACCAGCCGGCCGCGCATCAGCGCGGAGACGAAGCGGTTGAGGTCCTGGGCGTTGGAGATCAGCGCGCCGGCGGACTGCGCCCAGGAGAGCGTCTGCTCCGTGGAGTCGACGAGCGGCAGGTTCCGCTGGTCGGGGGTGAGATAGCCGCGGACGAACGGACCGGTCACGGCCGTGCTCGGATGCACGTAGAAGGTGTTGCGCAGCCACAGGGGATCGATGATCCGCCGCTGGTACTCCTGCGCGAGGGTGCTGCCGGTGGCGCGCTCGATGATCTGCCCGAGCACGATGAAGTTGGTGTTGGAGTACTGGTACGCCGCGCCCGGCCGGCCCGTGCGCGGCTTCTTCAGCGACAGCTCCACCAGTTCCTGAAGGGTGAAGACCTTGTTCCGCACGTTCTCGAACCCGGGAACGGTGTCGGCGAACAGGTCATTGGTGTAGTCGTACAGGCCGCTGCGGTGGCTCAGCAGATGTCTGACCGTGATCGTGCCGTCGGGCAGCGGCTTGGCCAGATAGTCGTTCGCCGGCGCGTCGAGCCGCACCTTCCCCTCGGCGACGAGCTGCATCACCACCACGGCGGTGAAGGTCTTCGTCACGCTCCCGATGCGGAACAGCCGCTCGGTGTCCATGGCCTCGCCGCTGCCCTTGTCGGCGGTGCCGAGGGCGAGGCGCAGGGTGGTCTCGGGGTCGTCGATCTGCGACATGGCGCCCGGGGCGCCCTGGGCGAGGGCCTGGGTCAGCGCGGCGCGCACCCCCTGCGCGTCGGGCGCGGCCGACACGCCCGCCCCGGGAGCGGGGGCCGGGGCGGGAGCCGGGGCGGCGGCGGGCCGCTCCACGGCCTGGGCCGAGCACACGGGCCCCACGGCCAGCGACAGCCCCACCAGCCCCGCCACCACGGCGGGCCGGCGCGCGAAAACGCCTCGCATCTGTTCCTCACTTCTCCTGCCGTACGGCCCGTTCGGGGATGGCCGAGGGCGAGCAGCAGGGACGGATGACCTGGAGCGACCATATGATCACCGTCGGCCCTCCGGGGCAAGGGACGAGCCCCGCCGCGAGGGACGGGGCTTGACGGAGGTTCAGATGGGGGCGGGGCGCGTCGGGGTGGTGGCGGGGCGCGTCGGCGCCTGGGCCGACGGGGCGTCAGTCGGCCGTGGCCACGCCGATCGGGCAGCTCAGCCCCGTGCCGCCGATGCCGCAGTAGCCCCCGGGGTTCTTGTCCAGGTACTGCTGGTGGTAGGGCTCGGCGGGGTAGAAGGGGCGGCCCTCGGCCGGGAGGATCTCCGTGGTGACGGCGCCGTGGCCGGCCCGGGTGAGCACCTGCTGGAAGGCGTCGCGGGAGGACTCGGCCGCCCGCTGCTGGGCGGGGGAGTGGGTGTGGATCGCCGAGCGGTACTGCGTGCCCACGTCATTGCCCTGGCGGAAGCCCTGGGTGGGGTCGTGGGACTCCCAGAAGAGCCGCAGCAGACTCTCGTACGCGACCGCCGAGGGGTCGAAGACGACCCGGACCGCCTCGGTGTGACCGGTGCGGCCGGAGCACACCTCCTCGTACGTGGGGTGCGGGGTGTGGCCGCCCTGGTAGCCGACCAGCGTGGTCCAGACGCCCGGCACCTGCCAGAAGATCCGCTCCGCGCCCCAGAAGCAGCCGAGGCCGAAGTCGGCGACGGCGAGGCCCTCGGGATAGGGGCCGGCGAGCGGGTTGCCCAGCACCGTGTGGCGCTCCGGAAGGGCGAACTCCGGCGCCGGCCGCCCGGGCAGGGCCTCCTCGGGGGTCGGGAGACGGCTCTCGGGGCGGTACGAAAACATCACGCTCTCCTCGGCTCTGGCGGTGTCGTGCGGAACGCTCCGGCGGATGTCGGAAGGAACGCGCGGCCGGCCCGGAAGATTCCACCGGACCGGCCGACAGCCGCGTTTGCCATCGGGCGCCTGCGCTCAGCGCGGCATCGCCGCCGGGCTGCCGCCCCGCTGCTCCCAGCCGGCCACCGCCAGCGCCCGGTACGCCGCGTACGCCGCCGCCGGGTCCGGCGCGTACGACCACGGCACCGCGCCCACATGGCCGTCGACGTGGCGCAGCTGCTCCATCGCCTCCGCGTAGCGCTCCGCCCGCACCAGGAACATCACCAGCAGATGCCGCACGTGCGGCAGCACCGGGTGGTCGGCCGGGGCCGTCCGTACGGCGTGCAGCGCGCCCTGCACCGCCCGGCTCACGACCTCGCTCTCGTACAGCCCGCGGACCATGTTCACCTCGGGCAGGTGCTCGTACACCTCGAACAGCGGCAGGGCCGGCAGCAGGGTGCCCTCGGGCGCCGAGGCGGCGGCCTGCTGGCTGAAGCGCTCCGCCCGCTCCTTCGAGCCGTGCCACTTCTCGCACCAGTGGTGCAGCGCCGCCATGTGCGCCCCCATGTGGTGCGGCGCGCGGGCCACGATCGTCTGCCACAGCGACTCGACGTCCGCGTCCCGGTACGCGAGCCCGCGGGCCACCGCCAGCTCCACGATGTACGGGGTCGGGTCGCCGGGGGCCAGCAGCGCCGCCTCGCCGCAGACCGTACGGGCCTCCTCCAGGATGATCCGGTACTCCGTCGACCCCGGCCCGCTCGCCGTCTGGCGGGCCTGCCGCACCAGGAACTCCGCGTGCACCACCGCGCCGCCCGCGTCCTTGGGCGCCTCCAGCCGCCAGGCGCGCAGCCACCTGCCGCCCTCGCCCGGCCGCTCGGCGAGCTCGACGGCCGCGGCGCCCGCCAGCGTCTGCACCCGCTGCCAGCGCAGCTCCCAGTCGTCGCCAGTGGCGGTCAGCAGCCGGGCGGCCGGCCGCCAGTCCTGCGTGCGCCGCAGCTCGGCCAGGGCCTCGGTCAACTCCTCGTCGGGGCCGGGCAGCCGCACGTCGAGCCGCTCCCGGGGGACGAAGCCGTACCGCAGCGGGTCCATGGCGTCCTGGTGGCCGCGCAGCTCCTCGCGCCCCTCTCGCCGGCGCCGCAGCGCGGGGACGATCACCACACCGCTGACCATGGTGATGGCGAGCAGGATGAGCAGTATCTCCATGGGGTGTCCTGTGTGTCCTGTGTGGTCGTGCGGGCGGTCGGTCGGTCGTGCGGGCGGCTGGTCCGCGGGACGGACGTACGGCGGCCGGTCGCGCGGGCGCCGTCCGGGCGGGCGGTCTCGGTCACATTGTCCCCGGTGCCCCGGCGGAACGGACAGTTCTGCGCCGGAGAGCATTACTCTCGGGTCCCATGAGCGACGACCAGCACCCGCAGCACGCGCCCCACGGCTTCGAGACCCTCGCCATTCACGCCGGGCAGGAGCCCGACCCGCTGACCGGCGCCGTCGTGCCGCCGATCTACCAGGTTTCCACGTACAAGCAGGACGGCGTCGGCGGCCTGCGCGGCGGCTACGAGTACAGCCGCTCCGCCAACCCCACCCGCACCGCCCTGGAGGAGAACCTCGCCGCGCTGGAGGGCGGCCGGCGGGGCCTGGCCTTCGCCTCCGGGCTGGCGGCCGAGGACGTCCTGCTGCGCACGCTGCTGGCGCCCGGTGACCACGTGGTCATCCCCAGCGACGCCTACGGCGGAACCTTCCGCCTCTTCGCGAAGGTCGTCGAGCGCTGGGGCGTGACCTGGTCCGTGGCGAACACCTCCGACCCGGCCGCGGTGCGCGCCGCGCTGACCGACCGCACCAAGCTGATCTGGGTCGAGACGCCCTCCAACCCGCTGCTCGGCATCACCGACATCGCGGCGCTCGCCGATGTCGCGCGCGGCGCGGGCGTCCGGCTGGTCGTGGACAACACCTTCGCCAGCCCCTACCTCCAGCAGCCGCTGGCGCTGGGCGCGGACGTGGTCGTGCACTCCACGACCAAGTACATGGGCGGCCACTCCGACGTGGTCGGCGGCGCGCTGATCACCGCCGACGACGCGCTCGGCGAGGAGCTCGCGTACCACCAGAACGCCATGGGCGCGATCGCCGGCCCCTTCGACTCCTGGCTGACCCTGCGCGGCATCAAGACGCTCGCGGTGCGGATGGACCGGCACAGCGCCAACGCCTCCCGCGTGGCCGAGCTGCTCGTCTCGCACCCCAAGGTGACGCACGTCTACTACCCGGGTCTGCCGGAGCACGCGGGCCACGAGGTCGCGGCCAAGCAGATGCGGGCCTTCGGCGGCATGGTGTCGTTCCGGGTGGCCGGCGGCGAGGAGGCGGCGGTCGCGGTGTGCGACCGGGCCGAGCTGTTCACCCTCGGCGAGTCGCTGGGCGGCGTGGAGTCGCTGATCGAGCACCCGGGGCGGATGACGCACGCCTCGGTGGCCGGCTCGGCGCTGGAGGTGCCGGCGGACCTGGTGCGCCTGTCGGTCGGCATCGAGGCCGTCGACGACCTGCTGGCGGACCTCAGCCGCGCGCTCGGCTGACCGACGGGGCCCCAGGGGCTCACATGGGGGCCGGCCGCTCACCAGCCGTCCACCGGCGGTGTGGTCTCGGTGGGCGGCGCGGCCCAGGGCTCGGTGAGCGCCGCCCACACCGCGAAGGCGACCGCCGCGGCCAGCAGCAGCGCCCAGCCCAGCGCCCGTACGGCCCGCCGCCGGGCCAGCCACCGGTCGCCCAGCGCGGCCGCCCGGCGGGCGAGGTCGGGCGGCACGGGCGGGTACGGGCCGGCCAGCATCCGCCGTATCTCGTCGCGCTTGCGGTCGGGCGGGTTCACGCGCCGGCTCCCGCCGGGCCGGCCGCCGAGGTCCGTTCGGCGGGGCGCCGCCCCCGCTCGGGCCCGCGGTCCGGCCGCCGCTCCGGCCGCCGCTTCGGTCCGTGCCCCGGGTCCCGGTCCGGCCCGTGGTCCGGCGCGCGCGGCGAGCGGCTGCGCAACGCCGCGATGGACCGCGCGCACACCGCCCGTACCCGCTCCGCCGGCAGCCCCAGCCGCGCCGCCGTCTGCTCCTCCGCCACGCCCTCGTACAGCCGGAGCACCAGGATCAGCCGCTCGTGCGGGGTGAGCCGGTCGAGCAGCCCGCCGCGCGGCCGGCGGTAGCGCCAGGCGCGGCGGGCGAAGCGGACGGCCAGCTCCTGCCGGGCCCGGTCGTACGGGTCCTCGCCGCGCAGCCGGTCCCAGTCGGCGTAGGTGCGGGCCAGGGCGGCGGTGAGCAGCCGCTCGGCCTCCCGGCGGTCGCCGGTGAGCAGGGTGGCGGCGTGCAGCAGCCGGCCGGCCGCCCCCGCGACGAAGGTCTCGAACTCCCGGGCGCGGCGGCGCCCTCGCTCCACCCGACGCTTCTCCACGGCGCCTCCCGCCCCGCTGCCCGGCCTTCATGGGACGGCAGCGCCGACCGCGCGTCAAGAGACCCGGGGCCGCGCGTTACGAGGACTCGTTACGGGGGTCCGTTACGCGGTGGGCCCGGGGGGCCGTGGCGGTGGTGGGCCCGTGGCGGCGGTTACGAGGTGGGCCCGTGTCGGCTGCGGTTACGAGGTCGGCGCCTCGGGTGCCGTGCCCGGGAAGTGCCGTGCTCCCATCGCCTCGTTGAAGCGCGTGAGCAGCGTGCAGAACATCTCCCGCTCGGTCGGCTCCCAGTCCTCCGTCAGCAGCGCCATCAGCTGGCGGCGGGACGAGCGCACCTCCTCCAGGCGGGCCTGGCCGCGCGGCGACAGCTGGAGCACCACGGCCCGGCCGTCCTCCGGGTGCGAGGTGCGTTTGACCAGCCCGGTGTCGACGAGCGGCGCCACCTGCCGGGTGACCGTCGAGGAGTCGATCCCCATGCCCGCGGCGAGCGCCTTGACCCCCATCGGGCCCTCCCGGTCGAGCCGGTTGAGCAGGAGGTAGGCGGCGCGGTCCATGGAGTTGCGGAGCTGGCCGACCCCTCCGAGCCGGGTCTGCTCCGCGCGTCGGGCGAAGACGGCCACCTGGTGCTGGAGATCGTCGAGGAGGCCGGTGTCGAGTGCAGTCGTCATGTCCGGATGGCTGGGCATGGCCTGGGGCTCACTTCGCTGGGTGGGTCGAAAGGATGGGGGACAGAGTACGCGGACACCGGCGGGGCCGTGCTCGGCCTGAGGAAACCGGGTGGTTCGCCGCGGGAAACCGTTGGTCGCGGCGAGGAGAACGGGCGGTTCCGGTACGGGCGGGCGGCGCGGGGCTGCTGCGAGACTGGCCGCATGGCTGCAACCTTTGGCGACGCCGCGGTGACCCTCGACGACGTGCGCGCGGCACAGAAGATCCTCACCGGCGTGGCCCGGACCACGGCGATGGAGGGGAGCAGGCACCTCACTCAATTGGTGGGGTCGCCGGTCCACCTCAAGTGCGAGAACCTTCAGCGCACCGGCTCCTTCAAGGTGCGCGGCGCCTACGTACGCATCGCCGGGCTGACCGCGGACGAGCGCGCGGCGGGCGTGGTCGCCGCCAGCGCCGGCAACCACGCCCAGGGCGTCGCGCTCGCCGCCTCGCTGCTCGGGGTGCGCTCGACGGTGTTCATGCCGGTCGCCGCGCCCCTCCCGAAGGTCGCCGCGACCCGTGAGTACGGGGCCGAAGTGCGGCTGTACGGGCAGGTGGTGGACGAGACGCTGCGCGCGGCACAGGAGTACGCCCGCGAGACCGGCGCGGTCTTCATCCACCCCTTCGACCACGCCGATGTGGTGGCCGGCCAGGGGACGGTGGGGCTGGAGATCCTCGAACAGTGCCCGGAGGCGCGGACGCTGGTGGTCGGGATCGGCGGTGGCGGGCTGATCGCCGGGATCGCGGTGGCGGTCAAGGCGCTGCGGCCGGACATCCGGGTGGTCGGGGTGCAGGCGGAGGGCGCCGCGGCGTATCCGCCGTCGCTGGCCGCCGGGCGGCCGGTGGCGCTGCCCGACCCGGTGACGATGGCCGACGGCATCAAGGTGGGGCGGCCCGGGGACGTGCCGTTCGGGCTGGTCCGCGCGTTGGTGGACGAGGTGCGGACGGTGTCGGAGGACGCGCTCTCCAGCGCGCTGCTGCTCTGTCTGGAGCGGGCGAAGCTGGTGGTGGAGCCGGCCGGGGCGAGCCCGGTCGCGGCCCTGCTGGCCGAGCCGGGCGCGTTCGAGGGCCCGGTGGTCGCGGTGCTCTCGGGCGGGAACGTCGATCCGCTGCTGCTCCAGCGGACGCTGCGGCACGGCATGGCGGCGGCCGGGCGCTATCTGTCGCTGCGGCTGCGGCTGACGGACCGGCCGGGGGCGCTGGCGACGCTGCTGGGGGTGCTCTCGTCGGCCGACGCCAACGTCCTGGACATCAGCCATGTGCGGACCGATCCGCGGCTGGGGCTCACCGAGGCCGAGGTCGAACTGCACCTGGAGACGAAGGGGCACGACCACTGCGAGGAGGTGGCGGGGGCGCTGCGGGAGGCGGGGTACACGGTGACGTTCTGAGGCGTGCGGCCCGGCAGGCCGGGCCGCGCAGGGGCCGTGTCGCGAATCGTTAAATCGCTTGACGCGATATATCGCGTTAGCGGTAAGCTCTGCTGTGTACCGGCGCGGCTCCGCGATGTTTTTCGTGCGAGCCTGGAGTCCGGCGTAACCCCGCACATCGGGGCCATCGCGGTGAAAGCCCGGAACCCGGCATTCCGCCCGTCCCGACCATCGCAAATCCATGGGAGAAACTCCATGCCAGGCGCCATTTACGCCGAAGGTCTGGTGAAGACCTTCGGCGATGTGAGGGCACTGGACGGCGTCGATCTCGACGTCCCCGAAGGCACCGTGCTGGGACTGCTCGGCCCGAACGGCGCCGGCAAGACCACCACGGTCCGGGTCCTCACGACCCTGCTCAAACCCGACAGCGGCACGGCCCGGGTGGCCGGCATAGACGTGCTCAAGCACCCCAACGACGTACGTCGATCCATAGGTGTATCAGGCCAGTTCGCGGCCGTCGACGAATATCTCACCGGCCGCGAGAACCTCCAGATGGTCGGCAGGCTCTACCAGATGAGCGCGCGCGACGCGAAGGCCCGCGCCGCCGAGTTGCTCGACCGCTTCAATCTCGCCGACGCCGGCGACCGCCCCGCGAAGACGTACTCCGGCGGCATGCGGCGCCGGCTCGACCTCGCCGCCGCGCTGGTCGTCAGCCCGCCCGTGATGTTCATGGACGAGCCGACCACCGGGCTCGACCCCCGCAACCGCCAGGCGCTGTGGGAGGTCATCGAGGAACTCGTGGCCGGCGGCACGACGTTGCTGCTGACCACCCAGTATCTGGAGGAGGCCGACCGCCTCGCCCATGACATCTGCGTGGTCGACCACGGCAAGGTCATCGCCCGGGGCACCGCCGACCAGTTGAAGGCCCAGACCGGTGGCGAGCGGGTGGAGGTGGTGGTGCACGACCGCGAGCACCTCGGCCGGACCACCGAGATCCTGCGCGGCTTCGGCAAGGGCGACACCGCGGTGGAGGAGCACTCCCGCAGGGTGACCGTGCCGGTCACCGGCGGCGCCAAGCTCCTCGCCGAGGTCATTCGCGAACTCGACACCAACGGCGTGGAGATCGACGACATCGGGCTGCGCCGCCCGACGCTGGACGACGTCTTCATCTCCCTCACCGGCCACGCCGCCGAGACCGCCGACGACACCAAGGAGGAGGCCACGTGAGCGCCCTGACCGATACGGCCCCGGGCCGCCCCCTGCCCAGGGCGCGCGGCGGAGTGGGCCAGTCCGTCCGCGACTCGCTCGTGGTCGCCCAGCGCAACCTGATCCGGATGGCGCGCATCCCCGAGATGATCATTTTCGGGCTGATCCAGCCGATCATGTTCGTGGTGCTGTTCAGCTATGTCTTCGGCGGCTCGATCAGCGTCGGGGGCAACCTCAGCCCGGATGTCTACCGCGAGTTCCTGATGGCGGGCATCTTCGCGCAGACGGTCACCTTCGCCACGGCCGGCGCGGGCGCGGGCATCGCCGACGACATGCACAAGGGTCTGATCGACCGCTTCCGCTCGCTGCCGATGGCGCGGGGCGCGGTGCTCACCGGCCGCACCCTGGCCGACCTGGTGCAGACGGCGCTCACGCTGGTGGTGCTGGCCGTCGTGGCGCTGATCGTCGGCTGGCGGGTGCACGAGAACATCGGCAAGGTGCTGGCCGGCTTCGGGCTGCTGCTGCTGTTCGGCTACGCCTTCTCCTGGATCGGCGCGCTGATCGGCCTCTCGGTGCGCACCCCGGAGGCGGCCACCTCCGGCGGGCTGATCTGGCTGTTCCCGCTGACGTTCATCTCGAACGCGTTCGTGCCGTCGACGAACATGCCGGCCGTGCTGCGGCACATCGCCGAGTGGAACCCGTTCAGTGCCACGGTGCAGGCGTGCCGTGAGCTGTTCGGCAACCTTCCGGCGGGCTATCCGGTGCCGGACGCCTGGCCGATGCAGCACCCGGTGCTGGCCTCGGTGCTCTGGTCCCTGCTGATCATCGCGATCTTCCGGACCCTCTCGGTCCGCAAGTACCGCTCGGCCAGCGCCTGAGCCGTCCACCTCGGAACGCGCGGAGCGCAGGGGCATGGAGCAGGCCCCCGGCCCGAGAAGAGGGCCGGGGGCCTACCGCTCTCCAGAGCGGAGGAATCTCGGCAAGACCAATCCCGCCGTGGATTCTCCGTAGTCGCCTACACGCCCCCGAGGATGCCGATGGGAACGCCGGAGGGGAGGGGGAGGCGTTTGACGATGTCCAGGGGGCCGCCGCCCTGGGCACTGGCGGTCGGTGCGGTCACGAAGATGGCCATGACGGCGAGCAGGACCGTGGCGGCCAGTCGGGTGAAACGTCGCATGATCACCCCTTCTGATGGTGGGCGAACGCGCTCGTATCCCAGGCCTGCCCCGGCGTGAGGGGCACACGCCGACACGGCCCGAGCACCGCTCGAAAACGTGACGCGACGTACAGGCGTTCCCGTCGGCATCGGTCGGGGCGGTACGCGAAGGGCCCCTGCCACCGCGTGGCAGGGGCCCTTCGTGCGGGGCGACGGCGCGGGGCTCAGCCCTGGTAGGGCTTGGCGTCCAGGATCTTGACCTTGGCCGTGCGGCCGTTCGGCAGCTCGTACTCGGCGTCCTCGCCGACCTTCTTGCCGTTCACGCCCCGGCCCAGCGGCGACTGCGGCGAGAACGTCTCGACGTCCGAGCTCGCGTACTCGCGGGAGGCCAGCAGGAACACCAGGGTGTCGTCGGGGTCACCGTCGAAGGCAATGGTGACGACCATGCCCGGGGCGACCACGCCGGTGTCCGCCGGGGCCTCGCCGACCTTGGCGTGCTCGAGCAGCTGGGTGAGCTGGCGCACGCGCAGCTCCTGCTTGCCCTGCTCCTCCTTGGCCGCGTGGTACCCGCCGTTCTCCCGCAGGTCACCCTCTTCCCGGGCCGCCTCGATCTTCTTGGCGATCTCGGTGCGTGCGGGACCCGACAGGTACTCCAGCTCGGCCTTGAGCTGGTCGTACGCCTCCTGGGTCAGCCAGGTGACGTTGTCGCTGGTCTGGGTCACAGGTGCTCCTCGTCGGTGCTGGTACTTGGTACTCGCTGGTTGTGACTGGTTAATAACGCAATCGCCCTACCCTGAAGGGTGCGCCTTCACGGGTGGGCGAAACCACGAGCCTAACAATTCAGGCGGAAAAGGGGGAGGACGTACGCCGCCAGGATTGCGTATGCGCTGGTCAGCGGCGCGCGGTCCAGCCGGATGGCCGAGTCGGCCGACCGGGTCGGCCGGGGGTCGCCGGCCCTGGCCTGTCAGCCGGTGCCCGCGGCCTCGCAGCCGAGCACCTGCACGGTCGTGGCCCGCCGGGTGGTACGCACGGTGACCACCTTGTCCACCCTGCTCTCGCGCTCCTCGAAACGGAAGTCCGCGAGGCCCACCACGGCCTTGTCCTCGTCCAGGGAGCGCAGCTTGCACACCCCGCTCACCCCGGCGTCCTTGTGGATCTCCAGATGGGCCTGGACGGCCTGATCGGAGACGATCTCGAACTTGATCAACTCGGCGCTGACCTGCTGCTCGGAGACATAGGCGTAGCCGCTCCAGGCGACCAGGCCCAGCAGTCCGACGCCGAGGACCGCCCCGATGATCTTCAGCTTGTGATCCGCGCGCGCGTCGGCGGAACGGCCGTAGCGCCCCTCGGGGAGCGCCTCGCGCGTGGCGGTCATGCTGGTTCCTCCTGTGATCGGCGGACTCGGGATTAATCGGGACGCCGTTTCGGTCACTATAGAAGGCGCCCTTTCCAACGGGGGAGGGGGCCTGGGACCAGTGACCTTGAGGATCGAGCCTTGACCGAGCAGCTGCGTTTGATGGCAGTCCACGCCCACCCCGACGACGAGTCGAGCAAGGGCGCGGCCACCATGGCCAAGTATGTGTCCGAGGGGGTGGACGTGCTGGTCGCCACCTGCACGGGGGGCGAGCGCGGCTCGATCCTCAACCCCAAGCTCCAGGGCGACGCCTATATCGAGGCGCACATTCACGAGGTGCGGGCCAAGGAGATGGAGGAGGCCCGCCAGATCCTCGGTGTGAAGCAGTCCTGGCTGGGCTTCGTCGACTCCGGGCTCCCGGAGGGCGACCCCCTGCCCCCGCTCCCCGAGGGCTGCTTCGCCCTGGAGGACGTCGACGAGGCGGCCGGCCGCCTGGTGAAGCTGATCCGGGAGTTCCGGCCCCATGTGATCACCACCTATGACGAGAACGGTGGTTACCCGCACCCCGACCACATCATGACCCACAAGATCTCGATGGTGGCCTTCGACGCCGCGGGCGACCCGGAGCGCTACCCCGAGGCGGGCGAGCCCTGGCAGCCGCTCAAGCTCTACTACAACCAGGGCTTCAACCGGCCCCGCACGGTCGCCCTGCACGAGGCGATGCTGGAGCGCGGCCTGGAGTCCCCCTATGGCGAGTGGCTCAAGCGCTGGGACGAGTTCATGCGCGCCGAGCGCACGCTGACCACCTATGTTCCCTGCGCCGAGTTCTTCCCCGTCCGGGACAAGGCGCTGATCGCCCACGCCACCCAGATCGACCCCGACGGCGGCTGGTTCCGGGTGCCCATGGAGATCCAGCAGGAGGTCTGGCCGACGGAGGAGTACGAGCTGGCGAAGTCGCTCGTGGACACTTCCCTCCCCGAGGACGACCTCTTCGCGGGCATCCGCAACAATTGAGCCCATGATGAGCGCGACTACCACCCTCGCCATGACGCAGCTCGTCCCGCTCGCCGAGCTGGACGAGAACAAGGTGACCCCCGGCGTCCTCGGCTTCATCGTGTTCGCGGTCATCGGCGGCGCGGTGTGGCTGCTGATGAAGAGCATGAACCGCCAGTTCGGCAAGATCAACTTCGAGGAGGCTCCGGAAGGCGCCACGACCGGCAAGGGCACGTCCAGCGTCGCGTCCGGCAAGGGCGCTTCCGGTGAGGGACGCGCCGGCGCGGCGGCCGACTCCGCCCGCGACTGAGTCCCCGGAGGGCGAGGGCCCCTCGCCCTCCGGCGGGCCCCTCGGTCAGCGATCGGCCGGCCGGCCGGGGCTCCGACGGGGCCCGTCGGTCGTCGGTCAGCGATCGGCCGGGGCTCCGCCGGGGCCCCTCGGTCAGCGATCGGCCGACGGTTCCCGCACCGGGACACCCATCACCTCCCGGGAATGGCGGTTGGGGACCATCCCCAGCCGCCATGCCTGCCACCCCGACTCCGGCTCCACCCCCCGCTCCAGAACCAGCGCGAACGCCTCCCCGCACTCGGTGAGCAGCGCGTCCCGGTGCGGATGGGACTCCGCCAGCAGCGCCGCCAGCTCCTCCTGGGCCACCGCCGCGCCCACCACCGAGCCGCCCGGCGAGGCGAACGGCAGCAGCGTGCAGCGCAGCAACCGCGCCCAGTCCCCGCCCCGCCGGTCGCCGTAGCCGTCGAACAGCCGGGCCGCCTCGTCGACCAGCGCCAGCGCCTGGGTCTCCCGGCCGTTGCCGCCGTCGATCACCGCCAGTTCCACACAGGACCAGGCCTCGCCATGGGCCACCCCCACCCGGTGGAAGTCCTGTCGCGCGTCCTGGAGCAGCTGACGGGCGAAGCCGCTGTTGCGCAGGTTGCCCGTCCGCTCCCCCCGCAGGTCGCGGGTCACCCGGGCCGAGTGGTGCCGGGCACAGGCCAGGCCGTAGACGTCCCGCATCCTGCTGAACATCGTCCGCGCCCGCTCCAGCGCCCTGATCGCCGCGTCCCGGTCGCCCCGCTCCTCCAGCGCCTGCCCCAGGTAGTACAGCGTCCACGCCTCCCCCCGCGCGTCCTCGTTCTCCCGGTGCCGGGTCAGCGCCTGCCCGAGCCGGTCCTCCGCCGGGCCGGCGTCCCCCGCCACGAGCCGGGCCCGGGCCAGCTCCGTCAGGGCCCACGCCTCGCCCCGGACGTCGCGGGTGCGCCCGTACAGCTCCAACGCCGCCCGCAGCTCCGCCTCCGCGTCCGGCACCCGGCCCATCCGCAGCCGCACCTGACCGAGCTGGAAGTGCGCCCACGCCTGGCCGTGCAGGCTCTCGCTCTCCCGGTGGCCCTCCAGCGCGCTCCGCAGCAGGGCGAGGGCCGGGGCTATGTGCCCCCGGTCCCGCTCCACGGCGGCCAGGGCGTGCTCCGTCCACGCCCGGTCGGCCCTGAGCTCCTCGGCGCTCTGCACCTCCAGGGCCTCCCGCAGCTTGGCCGCCGCCTCCGGCAGATTGCCCTGGTGGTGCAGGGTGATCCCCAGGCTGCACAGCGCTCGGGCCGCCCCCGCCGGGTGCTGTGCCTCGTAGTACAGGTCCACCACCGACGCCAGGGTGGTGCGCGCCTTGTCGAGCTCGCCGAGCTGGCGGGCGGCGATGCCCGTGCGCCACTGCACCGATCTCCTCAGCAGGCCCTGGTCGACGGCCTGGGCCAGCTCGCTGATCTCCCCGAGCCGGTAGAGATCACCACGCAGCAGGCAGTAGTCGCACAGCGCGCCCAGCAGATGCAGCACCGCCGACTGGTCCACCCCCTCCGCGTGCCGCAGTGCCGCCGTGATGGAGGCCGACTCGTCGTCCAGCCAGCGCAGCGCCGCGTCCAGTGACGCGAAGCCGTGCGGGCCGATGGCCACCGCCCGCCACGCCCGGTCGGCGCGGGTGGAGGTCTTGCCGTCCACCAGCCGGATCACCGAGTCGGCGAGCTCGGCATAGCTGCGGATCAACCGCTCCTGCGCGGCCGAGCGGTCCGCCGGCCGGTCCTCGGCGCACAGCAGGACATGGGCGAAGACCCGCACCGCCTCGTGCAACCGGTAGCGGCTGCCGCGCTCCCGCTGGATCAGCCCGGACCGGGCCAGCGCGGCCAGCTCGCGGTCCGCGGTGCGCTCGTCCACGGCCAGCAGCGCGGCGGCCGCCGCCGCGCCCACGCCGGCCCGGCCGGCCAGGGACAGCCGCCGCAGCAGCCGCCGGCCCGGCTCGGGCAGGTCGGCGCAGCGCAGCCCCAGGGCCAGCTCGACCGGCTCGGCCCCGCCGTCGGCCGCCGCCCGGTCCACCAGCGCGTCGGCGAGGTCGCGAGGGGTGCGCCCGGGGGCGGCGGCGAGCCAGGAGCCGGCGATCCGCAGCGCCAGCGGCAGCCCCCCGCACAGCTCGCGCACCCGCTCGCTGGACTCCGGGTCGCCCGCCATCGGCCGTGCGGGGGCCTCCCGCGGGCCCAGGCCGTCGTCCGGCTCCCGCACGGCGTCGTCCAGCAGTTCCTCGGCGCCGACCCGGTCCAGCGGGCCCACCGCGAGCCGGTGCACCCGGGCGGGCAGGTCCGGCGGCAGCTCCAGCGGCTCCCGGGCGGTCACCAGCAGAAGGCTGTCGGAGCGCTCCGGCAGCAGGACCCGCACCTGCGCCGGGTCCGTCACGTCCTCCAGCACGATCGTCACCGGCAGGTTCGTGACGTGCTGGTGGTACAGCTCGCTCAGCCGCTTGATGTGCTGCTGCGGGGCGGACCGCTCGCGGAACAGCAACTGCTCGCGCGGCGCGCCCAGCCGGTTCAGCAGATGCATCAGCGCGTCCCGGGTCGAGAGCGGGCCCTGGCCCACCGTGCCGCCGCGGAGGTCCACCACACAGGCGCCGCGGAACTGGTCCCGCAGATGGTGCGCCGCGCGCAGAGCGAGGGTGCTGCGCCCCGCGCCCGGCGGGCCGTGCAGCACCACGACCGTGGGCTTCGTCTCCGGGTCCGCCCGGCCCGCCCGCACCCACTGGGCGATCCGCTCCAGGTGCTCGCGCCGGCCGGCGAACGGGCCGGTCACCTCCGGCACGTGATCGAAGGACCGCTCCAGCGCCGCCCGGCGCCGGGCGGCGGCGGAGCGCCCGCCGCGCGGCAGCGGCCCGCCCGTCCGCTCACCGGTGTCCGCGCCGGGTGGCGCGGCCGCCGCGCCGGCCGTGCGCCGTGTCGCCGCCGCGACCATGTACTGACGGTCCAGGAAGGGGCGGATGCCGCGCACCTCCAGCGCCGTCAGCCACTGCAACTTCAGTTGCTCGGGCCCGCCCGGCTGGCCGCGCAGCCCGGCGCTGCGGTGCGCCGCGGGCCACTGCTCCGCCGCCAGCTTGACGACGGTGGCCACCGCACCGGCCGCCGCGACCGTGGCGCCCACGGCGACGGCCGTGCCCGGGGAGCTGCCGTGCCCCAGGTCCGCGCCGAGGGCCGCCAGCGCCGCCACGCCCGTGACCAGCGCGGGTGTGCTCAGTGCCCGCCGGGAGAACAGCTCGCCCAGGGGTCGCCGCGCCGCGGCCGCCTCGTCCACCGCGCGGACGTACGCGCCGTACTCCTCCGCGGCGGCGGCCGTCAACTCCTCCAGCGCCGCCCGGGCCCGGGCCAGCAGCACCGCGGCGTCCATCCGCCCCTTCGAGCGGTGCACCTCCTCCGCGACGGCGCTCTCCAACAAACGCTCGACGTCCGCGCGATGGCTGTCCCGCAGGACAGCGGATGAGCCGTGCATCCCGCTTCCCCCCTCCGGCAGCGCCCCACCAGCGATGCCTTCCCGTCACAGTGTTCCGCCCCCGCCCGCCGCGCGGCAGGCCTGTGGATAACTCTCCGC
>NZ_JBPQTV010000071.1:0-23729 GCF_051386515.1 Streptomyces sp. URMC 123
CAACGCACCAGCAGGAACTCCGCGCCGCCGCCGCGCACCTCGGCCGCCGCCGCTTCCTCACCGTCACCGGCGCCGCCCCCGCCGACCTGCGCATCGCCGCCGTCTCCTGCCAGGCGTACCACCAGGGGTACTACACGGCGTACCGGCACCTGGCGGGCGAGGACGTCGACGCGGTGTGCCACCTCGGCGACTACCTCTACGAGCACCCCGTGGACGCCGCCGGCGGCGCCCGCCAGTACCCCGGCCAGCCGCTGCCCGCCCACTTCAACAGGGAGACCGTCACGCTGGCGGACTACCGGCTGCGGTACGCCCTCTACAGGACCGACCCGGACCTGCGGGCCGCGCACGCCGCCCACCCCTTCGTCGTCACCTGGGACGACCACGAGGTCGAGAACAACTACGCCGACGACATCCCCGAGAACGGCGTGCCCCCGGCCGAGTTCCTCATCCGCCGGGCCGCCGCCTACCGCGCGTACTGGGAGAACCAGCCGCTGCGCGCCCCCCAGCGGCCCAGCGGCCCCGACATGCGGCTGTACCGGCGGCTGCGGTTCGGCCGGCTCGCCCAGTTCGACGTCCTCGACACCCGCCAGTACCGCTCCGACCAGGCGTACGGGGACGGCTGGCAGCGGCCGGGCCCGCAGTCCCAGGACCCCTCCCGCACGCTCACCGGCCCCGAGCAGGAGCGCTGGCTGATCGACGGCTGGCGGGCCCACCGGCCGCTGTGGAACGTCGTACCGCAGCAGGTCGTCTTCTCCGAGCGGCGCAGCGACTCCACGCCCGAGTACAAGGTCAGCATGGACGCCTGGGACGGCTACCCGGCCGCCCGCGACCGGGTGCTGGCGGGGGCGCGCGCGGCGGGCGTGCGCAACCTCGTCGTGCTCACCGGCGATGTGCACGTCTCGTACGCCTTCGACATCAAACGGGACTTCGCCACGCCCGGTTCGCCCACGGTGGGTGTGGAGTTCGTCACCACCTCGATCAGCAGCGGCGGCGACGGTTACGACCGGCCCGCGGACTGGGAGACGTATCTGACCGCCAACGATCACATGGGCTGGTACAACGGCCGCCGCGGCTACACGGTCCTCACGTTCGACTCCACGAAGGTGCGAGCCGACTACAAGACGGTGAGGCGGGTGACGGTGCCCGGGGCGCCGCTCCAGCTGGCGGCCTCGTTCGTCTCGTACGCGGGGCGGCCGGGCATCGAACCCGTCTGAGCGGCCGGGGCCGAACCGGTCCGAGCGGCCGGGGGGCGAACCGGTCCGGGGCGGAGGTCGAACCGGCCTGAGCCGGGGCGCGCGGCGCGCGGGTTCCCGGGCGCACACGTCCGCGCCCGGCGCCCGAGCTCCGCGCGACCGCTCTCGGCGGCGCCGAGGTTGCTGAGATCATGGAGAGCGCCTCGACGAACGATGGAGAACTGCATGCAGGAGAGCGGCCCGATACCCCACGAGACCCCCCGGCCCCGACCTTCCGCACCGCCCGTATCCGGCCGCTCCGCCCCACGGGACGACCACGCCGCCCCGCCGGCGGACCTCGCCACCGCGCAGCCGGACGTCCCCGCTCCGCGCGCCCCCGTACCGCCGGCCGCCGTCTCGCCGGACTCCGTGCCACCGGTCCCCGTCCCATCGGACCCGTCGGACTCCGTCACCTCCGCCCCGCCCGCCGGCCTCGCCGGGCAGCGCCGCACCGGCGTCCTCCTCACCCTCATCCTCGGCGGCCTGACCGCGCTCCCGCCGCTCTCCATGGACATGTATCTGCCGGCCATGCCGGCGGTCACCCGGTCCCTGGACAGCCCCGCCGCCACCATCCAGCTCACCCTGACCGCCTGTCTGGCCGGCATGGCCGCCGGCCAGCTCGTGGTCGGCCCCATGAGCGACAAGTGGGGGCGCCGGCGGCCGCTGCTCGTCGGCATGGTGATCTACGTGGTCGCCACGCTGATGTGCGCCTTCGCGCCCACCGCCGAACTGCTGATCGCCTTCCGGCTGCTCCAGGGACTCGCGGGCGCCGCCGGCATCGTGATCGCCCGCGCCGTCGTCCGCGACCTCTACGACGGCGTGGAGATGGCCCGCTTCTTCTCCAGCCTGATGCTGATCTCCGGGCTGGCGCCGATCATCGCGCCCGTCGTCGGCGGGCAGGTGCTGCGCGTCACCGACTGGCGCGGGGTGTTCGTCCTGCTCGCCGCCATCGGCGCGCTGCTCAGCGCCGTCGTCAAATGGCGGCTGGCGGAGACCCTGCCCCCCGCCGCCCGGCACGGCGGCGGCCTCGGCGCGACGCTGCGCACCATGCGGGGGCTCATCGCCGACCGCGTCTTCACCGGCTATGTGCTCAGCGGCAGCTTCACCTTCGCCGCGCTCTTCTCCTACATCTCCGCCTCGCCGTTCGTCTTCCAGGACATCTACGGCGCCTCCCCGCAGACCTTCAGCCTGCTGTTCGGCACGAGCGCCGTCGGGGTGATGGTCGTCGGCCAGCTCAACGGCCGGCTGCTGGTCGGCCGGGTCCGGCTGGACAAGGCCCTCGCGGCCGGCCTCGGTCTGAGCACGCTGGCGGCGGTCGGCGCGCTGCTCCTGGTCTCCGGGGCGTTCGGGGAGACCGGGCTGCTGCCGGTGGCGCTGAGCATGATCGCGCTGGTGGCGCCCATGGGCCTGGTGATGCCGAACACCAGCGCCCAGGCGCTGATGCGGACCCCGCACGCGGCGGGCTCGGCCTCCGCCCTGCTCGGTACGGCGTCCTTCCTGGTGGGCGCGGTCGTCTCGCCCCTGGTGGGGATCGCGGGGGAGGGCACGGCGGTGCCGATGACGGTGGTGCAGACCGGCTGTCTGGTGGTGGCCATCGGCTGCTTCCTCGGGTTCTGCCGGCCCTGGCGCCGGAACTCCACGCTCTGACGCGCGGGTCGGGGGTGTGACGGGCGTCACGGCCCCGGGGGTGGGGCGGGCGGCCGCCTAGAATCGAGCAAATGCACGCCCCCCACTCCTCTGTTCCCGGCGAGCCCGCCGGCCCCGGCGCTCTCGGCGCTCTCGGTGAGTCCGGCGGCGCCGGCGGCCCCGGTGCTCCCGGTGGCGAGCGCGAGGCCCTCCGGACCGGCCTCGCGAGCCTGCTGGACGGGCTGCCGCCCCGGCAGGCCGCCCAGGCCGTCGACCGGCTGATCGCCAACTACCGGGGGCGCACACCCACCGACGCGCCCGTGCTGCGCGACCGCTCCGACGTGGCCGCGTACGCCGCCTACCGGATGCCCGCCACCTTCGAGGCCGTCACCGCGGCCCTCGCCGCCTTCCGGGCGCGGGTGCCGGGCTGGGCGCCGGCCACCCATCTCGACCTCGGCGGCGGCACGGGCGCCGCCACCTGGGCGGTGGCCGCCTCCTGGCCCGGCGGCACGCACCGCACCACCGTGCTGGACTGGGCCGAGCCCGCGCTCGCCCTCGGGCGGGAGCTGGCGGGCGCCGCCCCGTCGGCGGCCCTGCGCGGGGCCGAGTGGCGGCGCCAGGCCCTCAGCGGCGCGGGCGCCCCGGAGCTGCCGGCCGCCGACCTCGTCACCGTCAGCTATGTCCTCGGCGAGCTGACGGAGCGCGACCGGCACGCCGTGACCGACGCCGCGGCCGGGGCCGGCCGGGCCGTCGTACTGATCGAGCCGGGCACCCCGGCCGGCTTCGAACGCATCCGCACCGCCCGCGACCGGCTGCTGGCCGCCGGGCTGCGCGTCGTGGCGCCCTGCCCGCACGGCTCCGCGTGCCCGATAGCCGAGGGCACCGACTGGTGCCACTTCGCCGCGCGGGTCAACCGGTCCTCGCTGCACCGCCAGGTCAAGGGCGGCTCACTGCCGTACGAGGACGAGAAGTACGCCTATGTCGCGGCCGTCCGCCCCGAGGTGACCGCGCCCGGCGGCGGCCCGGCGGCCGGCGGCGCGGGTGAGCCGGCCCCGGCGCGGGTGCTGCGGCGGCCGCAGATCCGCAAGGGGCAGGTGCTGCTGGAACTGTGCGAGGAGGAGCGGGGCCTCGTACGGGAGACGGTCACCAAGCGGCACGGCGCGCTGTACCGGGAGGCGCGGGACGCGGACTGGGGCGGCCAGTGGCCCCCGGCCGCCCCCTGAGCCCCTCCGGTCCTGTCCTGCCTCTTGCTCGTGGCGCCTACTCCGGCGCCGCCGGGCGCAGCTCCTGGGTGCAGCACTTCACGCTGCCGCCCCCCTTCAGCAGTTCGGACAGATCCATGCCGATCGGCTCGTACCCGCGCTCGCGCAGCCGCTGACAGAGCCCGACCGCGCCCTGCGGCAGCAGCACGTGCCGCCCGTCGGACACGGCGTTGAGGCCGAGCGCCGCCGCGTCCTCCTCGTCCGCGATGAGCGCGTCGGGGAAGAGCCGGGCGAGCACGGCCCGGCTGCCGGGCGAGAAGGCGCCGGGGTAGTACATGACGTCGTCCCCCGAGAGCACGGAGAGCGCCGTGTCGAGGTGGTAGTAGCGGGGGTCGACGAGATCGAGGCCGATCACCGGGCGGCCGAAGAACTCCTGCGCCTCGGGGTGGGAGAGCGGGCTGCTGCGGAAGCCGCGCCCGGCGAGCAGCCAGGAGTCGGTGACGGCGAAGTCGCCCTCGCCCTCGTTGATGTGCTCGGGCTCGCGCACCTCGATGAAGCCGTGGGAGCGGAACCACTCCAGATGGACCTCGGCCTCGCGGGCGCGCTCGGCGTGGGCGAAGCGGGCCCCGAGCACCCGGCCGTCGACGACGGTGGCGCCGTTGGCGGCGAAGACCATGTCCGGCAGGTCGGGCCGCGGTTCGAGGACCTCGACGGTGTGGCCGAGCGAGAGGTAGCGGTCCCGCAGGTCCTCCCACTGGGCCATCGCCAGGGGGAGGTCGACGGGCTTCGTGGGGTCCATCCAGGGGTTGATGGAGTAGGTCACCTCGAAGTGCGCGGGTGGGCACATCAGGTAACGGCGGGGCGTGGCGACAGGACGCAAGGAGGGCTCCTCACGGTCGAAATGGGGGGCAGGCGTGGTGCCTGCGCGCTCACATGGTCCACCCTTGCGGCCCATGGCGCCCTGATCCGTTCGGGTGGTCCATCAACTCGCCGGACAACTTCCGGACAACAGGCACCTCCGTCCGGCACACGCCCTGGGCACGCCCCGCCGGGCGCGTGACCGCCGCGTCGCACGTCGGCGGGGCGGGCGGCCTCCCTGCCACGCCCCGCCGCGCGGGCGACCGCCGCGTCCCGCCCCGCCGGCCGGGTGACGGCCGTGTCCCGCCCCGCCGGCCGGGCGACCTCCCCGTCATGAGTCGAGCGTGAGCGTCGGCGCCTGGCGGTCCCGCTGCTCCCTGAGCCTGCGCAGCAGATCCCGCTTCTGGGCCAGCGCGTCCCGGCCGCCCCCGGCGGAGCCGCCGGCTCCACCGCCGCCGCGCAGCGCGGAGCGGGAGAGGGTGCGGCGGGTGCCGCCGACGCCCAGCATGTTTCCGGTATGACCTCGGGTCATGGATGCCTCCTCGAAGACGGCCTGCGCGGTGGGGCCCTGCGGCCGCCGACTCCCGGAAGGGAACGGACCGGCCACCGGTCACCGCGGAACGAGACGCGGTGTCTCGCTCGGTCATCATCATGGGACGAGACGTTGCGTCTTGTCAAGACGATACGTCTCGCCTCGGTGCGCTGCTATATTCGTGCCCATGGCCGAGACCCGTACCCCCGACTCCTCCCGTCGCAGCGAGCGCTCCCGCCGCGCGATCCTCGACGCCGCGCTCGAACTCGTCGGCGAGGTCGGCTTCGCCAAGCTGACCATCGAGGCCATCGCGGCCCGGGCCGGCGTCGGCAAGCAGACCATCTACCGCTGGTGGCCCTCGAAGGCCGCGGTGCTCTTCGACTCCTTCCTCGCCCTCAGCGAGGACGCGGGCGGCATGACCCTGCCGGACACCGGCGACCTGGAGGCCGACCTCAAGCTGGTGCTGCGGGCCACCGTCGACGAGCTGAACAGCCCCACGTACGACCTGCCCACGCGGGCGCTGACCGCCGAGAGCCAGAACGACCGCCGGCTCGCCGAGGAGCTCCACGAGCGGGTCCTCGGGCCGCAGCTCGACGCCTTCGAGGCGCGGCTGCGCGCCGCCCAGGAGATCGGCCAGATCGCCCCCGACGTGGATCTGCGCGTCGCGCTGGAGGCGATCGTGGGCCCGCTGCACTACCGCTGGCTGCTGCGCACCGGCCCGCTCACCCATGAGTTCGCCGACACGGTCGTGGATCAGCTGCTGCGCGGCATCGGCCCGGCCTGACGCGCCCTGCCCCCGGCCGGCGCGCGCCGCTCCCGGCCAGGGGTACGGCGGCCTCCCTTGTGAGCATGAAGACAGCACTGCGGCCGTTTGTCGGGAAATGCCCGGCAATGGCGCGGGGAAGTGGCGCTCCTCTCACCTCCCCCGGATGGGGATCGGGGCCACCTCGGGCGCAGGATGGTGGCAGCATTGATCGGAGAACGGTCGAAGTGAGGGGATAGATGGGACGCGAGGGCAGGATCTCCCAGTGGCTGCGCCGACGACCGAGAAGCGGGGCGGGCGGTAGTACGGGCACGGGGGCGGCCGCCGCGCGCGACCGCGAGGATCTGCTCATGGCGGCGGTGGCCGCGGGATTCCCGCTGGCCCAGGCGGCCCACCCGTCCGGCTACGGCTGTTCCTGCGACCGCATCGGCTGTCCCACGCCCGGCCGCCACCCGGTCTCCTTCGCCTGGCAGACCCAGGCCACCACCGATCCCGAGCTCGTCGGCCGCTGGCTGCGCGGCCACCCCCAGGCCAACTTCGTCACCGCCACCGGCATCGACCACGACGTGCTCGACGTGCCCGCCGACGCCGGTCGCAGCGCGCTGGAGCGGCTGGAGGCCGAGGGCATCGACGTCGGCCCCGTCGCCGTCTGCGGCGGGGGCCGCGACGGCCGGCTGCTCTTCTTCACCGCGACCCGGGGCACGCCCGAGGACGAGGACGAGTGGTGGCCCTGCGAGCTGGACTGCCACCCCGAGACGATGGACGAGCACCCCGGGCTGCGCTGGCACTGCCGCGGCAGCTATGTGCTCGTGCCGCCGGCCCGGCTGCCGGCCGACGAGTCGGTGTCCTGGCTGCGGGGGCCCGAGCGGCCCCTGCCGGACCCGCTGACCCTGCTGGAGGCGCTCACGGACGCGTGCGCGCGGTACGCGGCGGACGGCGCGGACCACGAGAGCGCGGCCTGGCCCCTGGGCCGCTGACTCCCTGCGGTGCCGGCCCCGGGGCCCCTGCGGGCGGGGCCGGGGTTACGAGCCGGCGGGGCGGGCCGTTACGAGCCCGCGGCCGCCGTCAGGCCCTCGAGGCGGTTGAGGAAGACGATCCGGCGGTCCGCCGCGCCGGCCGCGGGGACCTTCACCGCCGCCTCCGAGATCCGCGTCAGCATCAGCGACTTCTCCGCGCGCCCGGTCAGCAGCGCCCGCACCGCCGGGTCCGTGACGGCCACCCGCTGGCCCTCGGCCATCGTCTGCTTCTGCGTGTGGTGCGTGGTGAAGAGCGCCAGCGCGCCGCCGTCTGTTGTGCGCAGTGCCAGCGGCGGATAGCGGTCCGGCTCCGCCGGCTGATCGGCGTACTGCGTCCAGTACGTCGGCGTCCTGGCCTGCTGCGCCCGCAGCTCCCGCTCCCGCGTGGTGACCTGCCCGGGCGCGAAGAGCTCGCCCTCGCCGCGCTGCAGGTAGTCGGCGTAGGAGCGGCTGAGGCTGCCCGGGGCGGCCACCAGGCCCGCGGGGGAGTTGACCGGCACCGGTGTCGCGTACCCCTCCGCGTCCAGGGCGAACGCCGGCATCTCGTCCCGGCTGAGCAGCAGCAGATACGCGGCCCGCCACGGCTCGCGGGGCGCGGAGCGGACGAAGGCGACCAGCCAGCGGTTGGCGTCGCGGTTGCTCGCGGTGTCCGCCAGGAACCACTTGGGCCAGCCCGCCGACTTGGGAACGATGAAGCGGGCGTCGGTGAGCTCCAGCGGCACGTACGCCGGATCGCCCTGGGGCGCGGTGGCCTTCCGGGCGGTCAGGTCCGCCTGGTTCATGGCCTTGAGCGGGCCGGTCTCGGCCTCCTCCAGGGCCGTCGGATCGGAGCCGCGGTACGCCCGGTTGTACACGTCGGTGAACCGCTTGAGCGCCTGCGGTGCCTCGTCCTCGGCCACCGCGGGGATGACCTCCCGCTCGCCGTGCACCGTCACGCACCCCGTCAGGGTCGCCAGTGCTGCCGCGGCCGACAGCAGCACTGCCGGCACCGTGCGGGGCGGCCTGCGTCTCATCGGGCGTGGGCTCCTTCCCGGGCTTCTCGTCGTCGGCCGGGGCCGGCCGGGCGGCCGCCCGGGCCGGGCTTGCTGGAATCGGCGCCACCCTACCCGGGGGCCGCGCCCGGCCCGCTCGGGCCCCGTCCCGGCCCGTCCTCGGTGCCCGCGCCCGGCCCGCGGGCCCCGTCCCGCCCGCTCGGGCCCCGCCGGTCCGTGATCCCGCTCTCACCGCCGCGGTCGGGCGGTCGCTGTCAGTGGGCCGTGCCATGATGCGGATCACAGGGGTGGAGCTCGATCATCTGGGGGGGATGATGGCCGGAGCCATGGCGTTCGGGGCCGCGCTGCGGGAGTTGCGCGGCGCGCAGAAGACGTCCAGAGGTGTCTCGCTGTACTCGCGGTACGTCAATCGGCCGGTGGGGCGCGTGCTCGCCGCCGCGGCCCATCGGGTCGGGCTGACGCCCAATCAGGTCACGTTGATCAGCGCGGCCTTCAGCGGGGCCGCGGTGGCCGCGCTGGCGCTGGTGCGGCCGTCCTGGCCGCTCGCCCTCGCCGTGTATCTCGGCCTGGCGATCGGCTTCGCCTTCGACTCGGCGGACGGGCAGCTCGCCCGGCTGCGCAGGGAGAGCAGCGCCGCGGGCGAGTGGCTCGACCACGTCGTGGACTGCGCGAAGATCACCGCGCTGCACGCCGCCGTGCTGATCTCCTTCCACCGGTTCTTCGATCTGCCGGGGGAGGGCTGGCTGCTGCTGCCGCTGGGCTTCCAGTTCGCCGCCGTGCTGATCTTCTGCGGCGGGCTGCTCACGGACAAGCTCAAGCCGAAGGGCGCGGGGGCGGCCGGCGCCGCCCCCGCGCCCGCCGCGCCGCCCTCACGGCTGCGTGCCGTGGCGCTGCTGCCCGTCGACTACGGCGTGTTCTGCCTGGTGTTTCTGCTGCTCGGCAGCGAACGGCTGTTTCTCGTCGGCTATGCGGTGCTCTTCGCGGTGAATGCGCTGTTCCTCGTCGCCTTCATGGCGAAATGGTTCCGGGAGCTGGCTGCGATACGCCCGGTCTGACCGGCTGGGCGAGCACGTCCAGGGCCCGGCGCAACTGGGTGCTGGAGGTGTGCACGGTGTACGGGAAATAGACGACCTTGACGCCCACGGCCGCGAAGTCCCGCTCCAGCTTGTCGCCCTTGGGGGTGCCCCGCCAGTCGTCCCCCTTGAAGATCACGTCGAAGCGCACCTGCTGCCAGGTCTCCACCTTGTCCGGCACGGTCTCGACGAACGCCGCGTCCACGAAGCGGACGCTGCGCACGATCTCCAGCCGTTCGACCAGCGGGACGACCGGAGCGCGGCCCTTGGCCAGCTCGGCCATCTCGTCGGAGACGACTCCGGCGACGAGATAGTCGCACTGACTGCGGGCGTGCCGAAGGATATTGAGATGCCCGACATGGAAGAGGTCGTAGACCCCGGGTGCGTAGCCCACGGTGTGCGGCATGCGGAATGGAACCCCCCACTCGCGAGGACGCGCTCCCCAGCGCGTCGGAATCATCGACGATAGCGGCGCATCGCGATCGATATGGGGGCCATGGCGAAAGTCAACTGACAAAGAAGAACAACATGGTGGCCCATGAAAGGGCTAGGGTGCAGGTGATCGACTCTGGGGGGAGGAGATGTGCATGCCGCACACCGGTGAGGTGGCTCGGGGCGGAAAGCGGCGGCGCGTGCTGCTGGTATCGACCAATTACGCGCCGGAGCAGGCGGGAATCGGTCCCTACGCGACACAGATCGCCGAACACTGGGCGGGTCCGGACGGCCTCGGGGACGGCCCCGCCGAGGTGCACGTGCTCGCCGGGATGCCGCACTACCCCGCCTGGCGCACCGCGCCCGAGTACCGCGGCGTCTGGCGGACCGAGGAAGTGCGCGCCGGGGTCAGGGTGCACCGCCGCAGACACACCGTCCCGCCCCGGCAGAGCGCGCTGCGCCGCGCCCTGTACGAGGGCTCCATCCTCGCCCACGGCCTGCTCGCGCCGCCCCGCATGGGCCGCCCCGATGCGATCGTCGCCCAACTGCCCAGCCTCGCCGGCGGGGTGATCGGCGCCCGCCTCGCCCGGCGGTACGGGGTGCCGTACGTACCCGTCGTCCAGGATCTGATGGGCGCCGCCGCCGCGCAGAGCGGCATCCGCGGCGGGGACCGGGCCGCGGCCGCCGCCGCGGCGGTGGAGGCCCATGTGGTGCGGAGCGCCACCCTCGTCGGCGTCATCCACGAGACGTTCGTGGCCAAGGTCACCGCCATGGGCGTGCCGCGCGAGCGGGTCCGGCTGGTCCCCAACTGGTCGCACGTGGCCCGCCCCACCCGGCCGCGGGAGGAGACCCGCGCCCGGCTGGGCTGGGCGCCCGGCCGCACCGTTGTCCTCCACTCCGGGAACATGGGCCTCAAGCAGGGCCTGGAGGTCCTCGTCGAGGCCGCCCGCCAGGCCGCGGACGTCTCCGTCGTGCTCATGGGCGACGGCAACCAGCGGGAGCGGCTGCGCGCCCTGGGCGCCGGACTGCCCAACCTCCACTTCCTGCCGCCCGCCGAGGAGGCCGACTTCCCCGACGTGCTGGCCGCCGCCGACGTGCTCGCCGTCACCCAGCGCGCCTCCGTCCTCGACATGAGCGTGCCCTCCAAGCTCACCTCCTACTTCGCCGCCGGTCGCCCGGTCGTCGCCTCCGTCGCGCCGCGGGGCGGCACCGCCGAGGAGGTGCGGCGGTCCGGGGCCGGCGTGCTGGTGCCCCCGGAGGACCCGGGCGCACTGCTGGCCGCGGTCCGTAAGCTGGCGGAAAGCCCGGACGACGCCGCCGAGTTGGGGGCGAACGGCCCGGCGTACGTCGACGCGCACCTCAGCAGGGACGCCGGCCTCGCCCGGATCACCGCCCTGCTGAACGAGGCGCTGGAGGGAAGCCGCGCATGACCCACGCCACGCTCGCCCCGCAGCCGCACGAGGAACCCGATCTGCTGCGCGACCAGTTCCGGCAACTGCTCCGCTATCGCGTCCTGATCGCGCTGGGCGTGGCCGCCGGACTGCTCGGCGGGGCGTGGCTGGGCCTCACCGGCGCGGACCGCTACGTCGCCACCAGCGAGGTGACGGTGCGCTCCGCCACCGTCGACCCCTTCGCGCCCGGCGGCACCTCCCCCGACAAGCAGGTCAGCATCGGCTCCGAGCGGCAGACCGCCGTCAGCAACGCCGTCGCCGCCCGCGCCGCCGAGGCCCTGGGCGCCCCCGAGGACGCCGAGCGGCTCCAGCGCGGCCTCCAGGTCACCAACCCGCCCAACACGCTGGTGCTGCGCTTCGCCTACACCGCCCACGCCCCCGGCGTGGCCGCCGAGCGGGCCAACGCCTTCACCCGCGCCTACCTCGACAACCGCCGGCAGCAGACCCAGTCGCTGATCGACAACATGGTCAAGGGCTACGAGAAGCAGCTCGCCCCGCTGGAGAAGCAGCGCGACGACCTCGCCGACGAGATGGCCCGGCTCGGCGCCGGCAAGGCCCTGGACACCCGGGCCGCCGTCCAGTCCTCGGTCATCGGCAAGATATCCGACCTCAACAGCAGCATCACCAAGCTCAAGGCGCTCGACACCACGCCCGGCTTCGTCGTGCGCACGGCCACCCCGCCGGGGGCGCCGACCGGGCCCGGGCTGCCCCTGCTGCTCGCCCTCGGCGCGGCCGTCGGGCTCGGCCTCGGGCTGCTCGGCGCCTGGGTGCGGCTGGTCTTCGACCCGACCGCCCGCTCCGCGGGCGACGTGGTGCGGGCGCTGCGCGCGCCCGTGCTCGGCACGCTGCCCCGGCCGCGCGGGCGCCGCCCGGCGCTCGGTCGCCTTTCCGGCCCCGGCGGTCCCGGCGGCTCCGCTTCCGGTGGCCTGCTCGCCGAGGGGCGGCTCGCGGAGGAGTACCGCTCGGTCGCCTTCCGGCTGGCGTACGACCAGACGTTCGCCGCCCGCCGCCGACTGCTGGTCGTCGCCCCCCGCGGGGCCATCGACCCGGTGGCGGAGGTGTCCGTGAACCTCGCCGCCTCCTTCGTGGAGATGGGCATGGAGACCCTGCTCATCGAGGCGGACCTGCGCGACCCCGGGCTCACGGACCGGCTGCGCACCGCGGCCGGCGCCGCGCGCCCCAACTGGGCGCGCGGCGAGCAGGGCTGGCCCACGGGGGCCCGGGTGCCCGTGGACGCCGGCGAGTCCGGGACGTTCGACCTCATACCCGGCGCGCGGGTGCGCAACGTCGCCCGCGCGCTCACCTCGGCGCCCGCCTCGCAGCTGATCGCCAGCGCCGACGCGTCCGACTCGGTCGTGGTGGTCCTCGCCCCCGCGGTGCTCTCGTACGCCGACGCCCTCGCGCTGGCCGACCGGGTCGACGGCGTGCTGGTGGTCTGCGACCCGCGCGAGGTGCGGCGCGACGACCTCGACCGCGTCCGCGAGCTCATCGACGGCGCGGGCGGCACGGTCCTGGGAGCGCTCCTCCACTCCCAGGGCGCGGGCGTCCGCCGCCGCGCGTCCGCCGCCGCGGGCCCGGCCGTCGACCAGGACGGCGCGGCCTCCGGTGCCCGGAGCGGGGCCGCTGCCGGCGACGGCCCGGGCACCCCCGGGGGGCCTGCCGCCCGCGCGCGCTCGGGCGGCGACCGCGCCGGCCGGGGCGGCGCGGCCTCCGGCGCCCCGGCCGGGGACGCTGCCGGTGGCGGGTCTGACGCGCCCGGTCAGGGGCAGTCCGTGACGCCGGGGCGCGATGCCGTTCCTCCGCCCGCCGGGGCGGGGTCCGTACCGGCCCGCGGCGACGGCCCGGGGGCCCCCGAGGGAGCCGCCGACCTCGCGCGGTCGGGCGGTCACACAGGACGTATCGGCCGTGGCCGGACGGCCTCCGGTGCGCCGGCCGGGGCCGACTCCGTGCCCTCACGCGGGGCCTCGCCCGCGCCCGGCACGGCACGGCCCGCCTCGGGCGCCCCCGAGGAACCTGCCGCGCCCGGACCGGCGCCGTCCGGCTCGTCGGGTGGTGACCGCGTCGCCCGGGGCAGCAGCGACACGGCCTCCGGCCGATCCCGTACGGGTGGGGAGGACGCGGCGGCCGGGCAGGTCGGGCCGGCGCCCGGGGAAGCCGCGGAAACGTTGGGGCTGCGGGCGGCCCGGGCGGCCCGGGCGGGGCAAGGGCGCTCCGGGGGCTCCACCGCGGCCGGGCGAGCCGACCGCCCGAACCGCCGGTGACGGCCCGGCCCCCCGCCGGTCCCGGGCCCGAGCCGCCCGACGGACCGGCCGACGACCCGTCGGCGCGCGCCCGGCACCCGCGCCGGCGGCGAGCCCTCGGCACGCGGGGCGCCGTCGTCGCCTCCGTCGCCGACCAGGGCGTGGCCGCGCTCACCAACATCGTGGTGCTGGTGGTGGCCGCCCGGCTCTCCACCGCCGCCGGCTTCGCCGTCTTCTCCCTCGTCTACACCGTCTTCACCGTGCTGCTCGGCCTCTGCGTGTCCTACGTCGGGCAGGCCCTCGTGCTGGAGCGCGGCCGCGGCGTCGACCTCGCCGGCGCCTGCCGCTCGGCCGTGGCGTTCACCGCCCTGGCGTCGGGCGCGGTCGGCGCCGCGATGGGCGCGGTGCTCGCCCTGGTCGGCGGCGACACCGCCCAGGGCCTCGCCGTCCTCGGTTTCGTGCTGCCGGTCGTCCTCACCCAGGACGCCATGCGGTACTGCTTCTCCACCCTCCGGCTGCCGCACCACGCCCTGCTGGGCGACGTCGTACGGCTGGCCGGCGCCGTGCCCGCGCTCGCCGTGCAGCCCCAGGGCGCCGGCCCCGCCCGGCTGATCGCCGTGTGGGGCGTCTCCGCCCTCCCCGCGCTGCTGGTCGGCGCCGCCCTGCTCGCGCCCCGGCTGCGCGGCGCCCCCACCGACCCGCGCCGTTTCCTGCGCCGGGGGCACCTCGGGCGCCGCTTCGTCGTCGAGTTCGCCGTCGGCAACGCCTCCAGCCAGCTGGCGATCGTGGGGCTCGGCCTGTTCGCCAGCCAGCTCGCGGTCGGCTCGCTGCGCGGCGCGACCACCCTCTTCGGGCCCATGAACGTGCTGTTCAACGCGTCCACCGCGTTCGGCCCGCCGCTGTTGAACCGCATCGGCTCCACCGGCCGTACGATCCGGGCCACCGCCGCGCTGGCCGCCGCGCTCGCGGCGGTCGCGGCCGGCTGGGCCGGCGCCCTGATCGCCGTGCCCGACGGCGCGGGCCGTCAACTGCTGGGCGACACCTGGCCGTCCGCCGCCGCCCTGCTGCCCGCCCTGGGCAGCCAGTACGCGGCCATCGCGCTGGGCACCTGCGCGCTGCTCACCCTGCGCGTGCTGAGCCCCCGCGCCACCCTCCCCATCCAGGTGATCTTCTCGCTGCTGTCGGTGGTGCTGCTGCTCACCGGCTACGGCATCGGCGGGGTGGCGGGCGCGGCCTGGGGCCTGTGCGCCGGCTCGGCGCTGAAGGCCGTGGCGGCCTGGACGCGGGTGGCCTTCCTCCGCCGCGCTAGCGCAGCAGCCGCCGTGGGTCCGAGCGGAAGGTAGTCACCAGGGCGAGGCAGAGCAGGGCGATGCCGATCCGGCCGGACGCCTGGAGCAGGGAGCCGCGCAGCAGGATGAAGGAGTAGCCGGCGATGGCCGGGACCACGATCGCCATCACCTGGCCGGGCCGGCTGTCGTCCGGCGCGAGCCGCGCGTAGCGGCGATCGCCGCGGGCCACCGCGTACCCCAGGCCGAGGAAGCCGGCCGTCATCCCGGCCGTGCCGAAGTCCAGCCACAGCTCCGCCCACAGCGGCGAGGAGAGGTTGGTGTTGTTGGTGCCCATCCACTCGCCCACCCGGATGCCGGTGTCCCGCGGCTTGTCCGGCCAGACGGACCGGGGGACGAAGAACAGGGCGGCGCCGGAGAGCTGGCGGCCCCAGGAGTGGCTGCTGCCGGTGTCGACGTGCGTGATGGTGTTGGCGAACATCACCATCTGGTCGTAGTCCTTGATCGCCAGTGGCTCGATCACGGAGTCCGACTGCACGGGCCGGTAGCCGTTCTCGTCGTAGCGGAAGCGGTCCATGAACGGGAACAGCAGCAGCGCCGCGACCACGCCCAGGGCGAGCGCCGAGCGGTACATCACCGGGCTCTTGGGAAAGGCCGTGAACAGGATCGAGAAGGCGACGGTGAGGAACCAGTACCGCGGGTTGGAGACCGGGTTGTTGACCACGAGGTTGAGCAGCAGCAGCCCGGACCACATCAGCACCGGCAGCGGCCGGCGGCGGGCCGCGCGCGAGGTCACCAGCCAGCGGGTGAGGAAGAGAAAGGCCAGCAGCGGCAGCACGGTGCCGAAACCGCGCAGGAACGCCGAGCCCGCCTTCGAATCGGAGTCGGCCGCGGCCACCCCGGACGCCTGGATGCTGGCGCTGATCTCCTGTCGGCTGCTGAAGAACACCTGCGGCCCGCCCAGCTTCACGATGAGCAGCCCGCCCGCCGCGAAGGCCAGCACCACCAGCAGATACAGCCGGCGGCGGCTCACCGACGCCGGGCGCGACACCCGCAGCCGGCGGACCGCCGGCCGGTGCCGGGCCAGCAGCGCGCCCACGTCGAAGGCCACGCACCCGGCCAGCACGAGTGCCGTCGCCAGGGTCAGATCGGAGCGCGGCCCGACCAGCGGCGTCGGCACCCGCCCCAGCACGGCCTGGGCCAGCGGCGCCACGCCCATCGCGACATAGACGAAGAGCCAGAACGTGCCCTGCATCAGCCGGCGGCGGGCGGTGAGCACCATCGCCGACAGCCGTGCCCCGGCGTAGGCGGTGAGCACGAGTTGCAGCCAGTACGCCTCGTCGCGCGGGCCGGTCCCGGGCTGCACGGCCACCAGGGCCGGCAGAAAGCCGACCAGGCCGAGCACCAGGGGTACGGCGAGCGCCCGGGAGAGCACGGCCCGCGGCGCGGTCGTGCGGGGGCCGCCCGGAAGGTCACCGGCCGCCGCCCCGGGACCGCCCGGAACGCCGTCCGGGCCGCCGTCCGTAGCGCCGACCGGGCCGCTGACCGGGCCCCGGTGAGGACCGCCGTCCGGGCCGCCGTCCCGCACGTCACCCGCGCCCCCGGCGTACGACGCGTACCGCTTCCCGGACACTCCAACCGCCATGCGCCCCGCCCCTGTTCGACAGTTCGACTGTTCGACAGCTCCCCGGCGCGCAGTCTATGGGTCCGCGCACGCCGGGACGCGGCCGACGCTAAGGTGAACGCCCGTACGCCAGTACGGCAGCACGCCCGCACATTCGTACGTCCGTACGTGCCTTGGGGGGCCCGTGAAGGTACTGCACGTCGTCACGCTCCACACCCCGGACAACGCCTTCGGCGGCCCGACCCGGGTGGCGCTCAACCTCTGCCAGGGGCTGCGCGCCCGCGGCACGAACGCCGCCCTGGTCGCCCTCGCCGACGGCTTCGACGGGCCGCCGCCGCGCGCCGTGGAGGGCGTGCCGGCCCGCCTCTACCCCGCCCGGCACGTGCTGCCCCGGTTCGAGGTCAGCGGCATCACCTCGGGCCGGCTGCTGCTCGGCGACGCCCGCCGCCTCGTGGCCGGCGCCGACGTCGTCCACGTCCATCTGATGCGCGACCTGATCACGCTCCCCATGGCGCTCACCGCCCTCGCGTGCCGCCGCCCCCTGGTGCTCCAGACCCACGGCATGATCGACCCCACCGAGAAGCGGGTGGCCCGGCTCGTGGACGCCCTCGGCGTCCGTACGGTGCTGCGGCGCGCCGACGCCGTGCTGCACCTGACCGAGAAGGAGCGGCACGAGGTCGACGCGGTCGTCGCGCCCGACCGGCTGACCTCGTACACCCGGCTGGTCAACGGCGTGCGCCCGCAATCGCGCAAGCCGCCGCGGCCCGCGGACCGGCCGCCCGTCGTGCTCTTCCTCGCCCGCGTCCAGGCCGGCAAGCGGCCGGAGGACTTCGTCGCCGCCATCCCCACCGTGCGCGCCAAGTACCCGGACGCGCGCTTCGTGCTGGCCGGGCCCGACACCGGCGCCCTCGCCGGCACGCTGGACCTCGCCCGCTCCCTCGGGGTGTCCGACGCGCTCGACCACGTCGGGCCGCTCGACGGCGAGCAGGTGATGGCGGCCCTGCGCCGGGCGGACGTCTACGTCCTGCCCTCCGTCCAGGACGCCTTCTCCGTCTCCGTGCTGGAGGCCATGTCCGTCGGCACGCCCGTGGTCGTCACCGCCACCACCGGGCTCGCGCCGGACGTGGCCCGCGCCGGGGCGGGGCGGGTGGTGGCCAACCGCGCCGAGGACGGGCCCGCGGTGAACGGCCCGCGGGTCGGCCAGGCGGTCCTGGAGCTCCTGGACCCGCCGGCGGCCGAGGCCGCCTCCGACGCGGCGTGGCGCCTGGTCCGCGACTCCTTCACCCTCGACGCGGTGGTGGACACCCTCCGATCCGTCTACGACCGCGTGACCGCGCCGCGCCCCTGACGGTCGAGCCCCTGAGCGCGCAGCTCGCGGGCCTTGAGGCCGATCTGCCACCGGTAGAAGCTCATCGCCAGCGCGTAGTCGAGCCCGGCGCGGCCGTCGAGGAAGCCGCGCCGGTAGACGTACGCGTAGGCGAACGACACCAGCGGCTTGAGCGGCGCCCGGTGGAAGAGCCGGCCCTGGCGCGTCTTCGCCCTGCGGATCTGCTCCTTCACGTCCGGGTGGAGCTCCAGCCACGCCTCCCAGTCGGAGTAGCGGTTGTGCCGGTCGAACCAGGTGCGCACGGGGTCGAGGTCCTCGTGCTCGATGGGTGAGCGCAGCCGGGCCACGGACTCGGCCACCGGCTGGTAGTGGCCCTCCTGCTCGCCCATGCCGGGCGCGTCCAGGTCGCCGAGGACGGGGAAGTGGCAGCGGGTGCGGTCCAGCAGCGCCCGCTTGACGATGGTGTAGCCGTGCCGCAGCCGCCGGCCGGCGAACCAGTAGCCGAGCGGGATGTCGAACGCGGCGACCTCCACGGGCCGGGAGAACACCGCGCGCAGCTCGGCCAGCAGCGCGGCGCTGGGGGTCTCGTCGCCGTCCAGGAAGAGCAGCCACGGGATCTCGGGCCGCACATGGTCCAGGCACCACTGCTTCTTCTTGGGGTACCTGCCGTCCCAGGTGTACGGCACCACCTCCGCGCCCAGCTTCGCCGCGATCTCGCAGGTGTCGTCCGTGCTGTGGGAGTCGACGACGACCACGGCCTCGACGTGGTCGATCACGGACCGCACGGTCCTGGCGATGTTCTCCGCCTCGTTCTTGGTCGGGATCGCCACGACGATGGGCAGCCGGCCGGGGGTGGCCGCCTCCGTGAACGACGCGGCCGACGCGGACGGCACAGGCGACGCGGACGACGCGGACGACGGGACGGGTGAGGACGGGGTCGTTGGGTGGGTCACCCGGTGGTTCCCTTCTCGGCGGCCTCCAGCAGGGGCTTCTGCTCGGGGCACAGATGGGTGATGGCGGCCGCGGCGTCGACGATCTCGCCGTCGCGGATGGCGCTGATCGCCGCGGCGCGGTCGTGCCGGGCGGTGCGGGCGATCCGCTCGCAGGACTCCTGGCCGGTCTGGAGCACGGAGGCCGGGTCGGTGCCCTCGGGCACCCGCTCGGCCAGGAACTGTTTCTGGGTCTCGGTGAACGAGCCGGTCGCCGGGGTCAGCCGGGCGCGCGGCACCTTGGGGCCCGGCGGTGTGCTCGGGTCCTTGGGCCGCACGGCCGGCCGGGAGGGCACGGGGACGGACGGGTCACCGGCCGGCGAGCCGGCGCTCGGCGAACGCTCGGGGGAAACCCCTGAGGCCGTCGAGGCCGTGGGGGCCGTGGGGGCCGTGGGGGCGCTCGCGCCCGCCACCGGGCGCTCCCGGCCGTCGCCGCGCCCCCCGTCGGAGCCGCATCCCGTGACCAGCGCGGCGGCCAGGGCCGCCCCCGCGACGAGCGCGGCGGCGGCCCCGGTCGTACGGGAGCGCCCGGTCACCGGCCGGCACCCCGCATCGCTCCCGCGTCCGCACCGGACCCCCGCGCGGCGGTGCCCAACCCGTGGTGCGCGGCCACCGCGGCGCCCGACAGCACATGCGGATAGACCGCCGTCTCGTCGATCTGCCCGGCGAAGTGGTTGCTCCACGGCCGGGACGGCCAGTTGCCGAGGCTGTCCCCGCCCACGTGCCAGTAGCCGTGGTAGTTCTCGCTGGACGTCACCAGGTAGTTGCTCGCCCGCAGCACCCCGTCGACGTACAGCTTCATGCCGTCCGCGCCCTGGGTGGCGACCACATGGTGCCAGCGGCCGTCGTTGAGGCCGGCGCCGCTGCTGATCGTGCGCGTCCAGCCGCTGTACACGCCGAACACCAGCCGGCCGTCGTTGGTCATGTAGAGGTGCTTGTCGTAGTTGACGCTGGGCTCGACCGTGCGGTCCCCGAAGCCGATCAGCTTGCCGCCCGAGGTCGTGGTGGTCCGGAACCAGGTCTCCAGGGAATACGCGTTCGGGCGCGGGTGCCTGCGATCGCTGTACGTGTACTCGCCGACGCCGTCGTACCCGATCGCCGTGCTGGGCCCCGGCACGGCCGCCGGGGTGACACGCAGCGTGGGCCCGTAGCGGTGCACACCGCTGTTGTCCGTGCCGGAGGAGTCGGCGGCGAAGGAGCCGGCGGACTCGTCGTACCGCCAGTACAGGGAGGCGCCGTCCGCCGCGATCCGCTGCGGATACGACTCGGCGGCGCTCGCCGGGGTCACCACCTGGGCGGCCGACCGGGCGCTGGTGTTCGTGCCGTCGCTCGCCGAGATCCGGTACGAGTAGCTCCGCCCGGCCACCACGTCCCGGTCGGTGAAGGTCAGCTGCGGGCGCACCCAAGGCAGCGAGGAGCCCTGGACCGTGTGCACCAGCACCCCGTCGCGGTAGACGCGGTAGGTCAGGTCCGAGTCGTCCAGGTCGAGGCTGGACTGCCAGCGCACCTGGATCTCGCCCGGCCGCACACTGGCCGCGCTCGCCTGCGGCACGGACGGCGCCCCGGTGTCGGGCCCGCTCGCGTACCGCGTCAGCCCCTGCTGCTTGCGGTTGCCCGTGACGGCGGTGAAGCCGCCGCCCACCCACAGATAGTCGGTGTCCCCCGCGGGGGCGGTGATCAGCGTGCGCGGGCCGATGGACTCGCCGATGCCGTCGTTGGTGTCGGGGAACCAGCCCAGCAGCTTCGGGTCGTGCACCGACTGCGCCAGCAGATGCTTGCGCGGCTGGTTGGGAAAGGCGCCCATGCTGGAGCAGTCGTGCGCGTGCGAGCCGCTGTAGAGCACGTCCTTGTGGACCGCGACGCCCTGCGTGGCGCCCAGGCACGTGTCGCGCCACCGCTGGTTGAAGTCGCCCAGGTTCAGCGCGATCCGGCCGTCGAACACCCCGCCGCCGGAGCCCTCGTTGGCGGTGTAGAAGCCGGTGGCGTCGGTGGTGATGTCCTTGACCACGGAGGTGGTGGGGATGAACCCGCGCGGATACGCCCGGGTGACCGCCCCGGTGGTGGCGTCCACCACCGCGAGCGCGTGCGAGTTGCTGCCGTTGACGTCGAAGAAGTCGCCGCCCAGCAGCACATGGCGACCGTCGGGGGTGAGCTCCACCGCCCGCCCCACCTCGTCCGCGTCCGCCCGCCAGGGCTTGAGCTCCCCCTGGGGCGAGACCGCGGCGAAGCGGGCCCGCTCCTGGTCCGCCACGCTGCTGAAGTCGCCCCCCAGATAGACCGTGTCCCCGCTCACCGCCAGCGCCCGGACGGTGGCGTTCACATGCACCGCGAACGGCTTCGGCGTGCAGGTGGCGATGTCGATCGCGGCCACGCTGCTCACCGGCACGTCGTTGACCGCGCCGAAGAACCCGCCGGCGTAGAGCGTCCTGCGGTCCGGGGAGACCGCCAGCGCCCGTACGGTCGCGGAGCCGGAGCCGACCGTGAAGGAGAGCTCGCAGCCGGTGGGGGCGCCCGTCGCGGCGTCGAACGCCGCGAAGTTGAGCGCCCGCCGCTCCTGGCTGCCCGCCGGCGCCCCCGGTGGTCTGATGGCCGAGAAGGTGCCTCCCGCGAAGACCACCCCGTTCGCCTCGGCGAAGGCCCAGACGATGCCGTTCGTCTGCCAGGTCGGCAGATCGTCGGCCGTCATCGCCACGGGCGGGGTGAGCGCCGCCGCCGGGGGCGCCGTCACCACCCCCGCCCCGACGAGTGACGCGGCCGCCAGTGTCAAGGCAGCCGTGAATACCCCCAACTTGCGCATGAGTCCCCCCGGACCGTGCGTCCCCGTGCGGCCCGCCTGGCCGCCTGTCCAGGCAGGTTAGGGGTTCGATCAAGCCCCGGAAACCTCCTTGACCAAACTGGTGTCCGGCAAACCTCCGTGCGGTGAACGCCGCGGCCGGGGTGCCGTCACCGGTCGATGCGCACGGTCGTCCCGGCGAGCTCGGCCTCCAGCGCGGCCACGTCCGCGTCCACCATGATCCGCGCCAGTTCGGCCCAGCGGACCCGCGGCTTCCAGCCGAGCAGCTCCTCCGCCTTGGAGGCGTCCCCGATCAGCGCGTCCACCTCGGCGGGCCGCTCGTACTTGGGGTCGAACCGCACGTACTCGCCCCACTCCAGGCCGGCGGCGGAGAACGCGACCTCCAGGAACTGCCGTATGCTCCCGGCCTCGCCGGTGGCCACCACGTAGTCGTCCGGCTCGTCGCGCTGGAGCATCCGCCACATCGCCTCGACGTACTCCGGGGCATAGCCCCAGTCCCGTACGGCGTCGAGGTTGCCCAGGTAGAGCCGGTCCTGCAGGCCCGCCTTGATCCGGGCCACCGCGCGGGTGATCTTGCGGGTCACGAAGGTCTCGCCCCGGCGCGGCGACTCGTGGTTGAAGAGGATGCCGTTGACGGCGAAGAGGCCGTACGCCTCCCGGTAGTTGACCGTGGTCCAGTAGGCGAACACCTTGGCGCACCCGTACGGGCTGCGGGGGTGGAAGGGCGTGCGCTCGTTCTGCGGCGGCGGGGTCGAGCCGAACATCTCCGACGACGACGCCTGGTAGATCCGGGTGTCGATGCCGCTCGCCCGGATCGCCTCCAGCAGCCGCACCGCGCCCATGCCGGTCACGTCGCCGGTGTAGAGCGGGGCGTCGAAGGAGACCCGGACGTGCGACTGGGCGCCCAGGTTGTACACCTCGTCCGGCCGCAGGTCCCGCAGCAGGTTCACCAGCGCCACTCCGTCGGAGAGGTCGGCGTGGTGCAGCACCAGCCGGCGGTCCGGCTCCTGCGGGCCCTGGTAGATGTGGTCGATCCGCTCGGTGTTGAACGACGACGAACGGCGCACCAACCCATGGACGGTGTAGCCCTTCGACAGCAGCAACTCCGCGAGGTACGAGCCGTCCTGTCCGGTCACCCCGGTGATCAGCGCGCTCTTGCCCATATGGCGTGTCCCCCCTCGGGACGGGCCGCCGCGCGGGCGGCCGGCCCCTCAAGTGATCGATGGAATCAGGGATTTCTTCGGGTATGCAGGCATTCGCCCTGGCACAATCCGGTGCCATGACGCGAGCGAATGAGTTTCTGAAGCCGGGCTCCCGGATCTTCGTGGCCGGGCACCGGGGGCTGGTGGGCTCGGCGGTGGCCCGCCGGCTCACCGCCGACGGCCACGAGGTGGTCACCCGTGGCCGGGACGAGCTCGATCTGCGCGACGGCGCGCGGACCGAATCCTTTCTGCGGGCGGTGCGGCCCGACGCCGTGGTGCTGGCCGCCGCCAAGGTGGGCGGCATCATGGCCAACAGCACGTACCCCGTGCAGTTCCTGGAGGACAACCTCCGCATCCAGCTCAGCGTGATCGGCGGCGCCCACGCCGCCGGCGTCGGCCGGCTGCTCTTCCTGGGGTCCTCCTGCATCTACCCCCGGCTGGCGCCCCAGCCGATCCGCGAGGACGCGCTGCTCACCGGCCCGCTGGAGCCCACCAACGAGCCGTACGCGCTCGCCAAGATCGCCGGAATAGCGCAGGTCAAGGCGTACCGCCGGCAGTACGGGGCCGCGTACGTCTCGGCCATGCCGACCAACCTCTACGGCCCGGGCGACAACTTCGACCTGGAGACCTCGCACGTCCTGCCCGCGCTCGTGCGCCGCTTCCACGAGGCGAAGCGGGACGGCGCGCCCGAGGTCGTGCTGTGGGGGAGCGGCGCCCCGCGCCGCGAGTTCCTCCACGTCGACGACCTGGCGGCGGCCTGTGCGACGCTGCTGGCCGCCTACGACGGCGACGAGCCCGTGAACGTCGGCTGCGGCGAGGACCTCACGATCCGCGAACTGGCCGAGGCGGTGCGGGACGTCGTCGGCTACCGGGGCGGCATCGCCTGGGACACGTCCAAGCCGGACGGCACCCCGCGCAAGCTCCTCGACATCTCGCGGATGACGGCGCTGGGCTGGCGCCCCCGCATTCCCCTGCGGCAGGGCATCGCGGACGTCTACGCCCAGTGGGCGGGCGCGGTGGCCTGACGCGCGCGGGGCGGGGGCGCCAGCCCAGCGCCGTCATCCGCGAGATGTCGAGGAGCTTGCGCGGG
>NZ_JBPQTV010000072.1:0-23722 GCF_051386515.1 Streptomyces sp. URMC 123
CGGGGCGGCCGAGGTCACGCGTAGTGGGAGCGCAGTCTCGCGTGGGCCTCGGCCGGCGCGGCCACGCGGTCGAGGCCCAGCAGGGCCGCGCCCAGGACCGGGGGCGTCGCCGTCACCACCGGCACCGCCTTCGGCGCTCGTGCCGCCAGTAGCTCCGTCACCGCGTCGAGCAGCAGCGGTCGGCGCGCCGCGACGATCCCGCCGCCGAGGACCACCGGGGTCTCCTCGTCGAGCAGTTCGAGCCGCTCCAGCGCCACCGCCGCCATCGTGGCGATCTCCTCCGCCTGCCGCCGTACGATCGCGCGGGCGATCGCGTCACCGTCCTCCGCCGTGGCGAAGAGCACGGGCACCAGCTCGTGTTTGCGCCCCGCGCCGATCCGCCCGAGGTGGAGCGCCTCGATCAGGGCGCGCATCGTGGTGAGCCCGTAGTGCCCGGGGAGCGTGCGCGCCAGCGCCGTACGCTCCCCGCGCCCGTCCTCCGCGCGCGCCGCCCACCACAGCGCCTCCTCCGCGAGGCCCTGGCCGCCGCCCCAGTCGCCGGAGATCCGGCCGATGGCGGGGAAGCGCGCGGTGCGCCCGTCCTCGGTCATGCCGACGCAGTTGATGCCCGCGCCGCACACCACGGCGACCCCGTGCGGCACGTCGACCCCGGCGCGCAGTACGGCGAACGTGTCGTTGACGACCTCGGTGGTGCGGCCCCAGCCGCGCTCGCGCACCGCCCGCTGGAGCCGTTCCTCCTCCACCGGCAGGTCGGCGTTGGCCAGACAGGCCGACACATGCGTGGCGTGGACGCCGTGGCCGGGGGCGAGCCCGGCCGCGGTCAGGGCGCGGCCGACCGCTTCGGCGAGGACGTCGACGGCGGAGTCCACGCCGGCGGCCGACGGCCGGAAGCCGCCGCCGCGCGCCGTGCCGAGCACGCCGCCGTCGGCGGCCACGAGCGCCACATCGGTCTTGGTGTTGCCCGCGTCGATGGCCAGTACGGCGGCCGGCTCGCCCCCCGCCGCATCCCCCGCACGCAGTCCTGTCACGCCCACGCGAGATGCTCCCGGTTGTGTGCGATCAGACGGTCGGTGAGGCCGTCGGCAACGGCGTACTGGCCGATCAGCGGGTGGGCGAGCAGAGCCTTGAAGACCCGGTCGCGGCCCCCGCGCAGCGCCGCCTCCAGCGCCAGGTCCTCGTACGCGCTGACGTTCGCCACCAGCCCGGCCAGAAGCGGGTCCAGCTCGGTGACGGGCAGGGGCGCCGCGCCGGCCGGGGAGACCCGCGCGGGGACCTCGATCACGGCGTCGTCGGGGAGGAACGGCAGCGTGCCCCGGTTGTACGTGTTGACCACCTGGATGTCGTTGCCCCCCTGGATGTCGTTCCCACTCCCACTCCCACTGCCGAGGAGCGCCGCGGTGAGCGCGACGGCCGCCTCGGAGTAGAACGCCCCACCCCGCCGCGCGAGCAGCTCCGGCTTCTCGTCGAGCCCCGGGTCGGCGTACAGGGCCAGCAGCCGCTTCTCCATCGCGGCCACCTCCGCGGCCCGCGACGGCTTGGTCCGGAGCTCCTCCACGACCTCGTCGTGGGCGTAGAAGTAGCGGAGGTAGTAGGACGGCACGACGCCGAGCCGGTCGAGCAGCGGGCGCGGCAGCCGCAGGTCGTCGGCGACGGTGTCGCCGTGCTCCGCGAGGAGCCGGGGCAGCAGGTCCTCGCCGTCGGGTCCGCCGAGGCGCACCCCGCGCTCCCAGGTGAGGTGGTTGAGGCCGACGTGGTCGAGGTGGAGGTCGTGGGGCCGCACGTCCAGCAGGGCGGCGAACTTCCGCTGCAGGCCGATGGCCACGTTGCACAGTCCTACGGCACGGTGCCCGGCCCGGAGCAGCGCGCGGGTCACGATGCCCACCGGGTTGGTGAAGTCGATCAGCCAGGCGCCGGGGCTGGCGCGGCGCACCCGTTCGGCGATGTCGAGGACGACCGGCACGGTGCGCAGCGCCTTGGCGAGCCCGCCCGCGCCCGTGGTCTCCTGCCCCACGCAGCTGCACTCCAGGGGCCAGGTCTCGTCCCGCTGCCTGGCCGCCTGGCCGCCGACGCGCAACTGGAGCAGTACGGCGTCGGCGCCCGTGACGCCCGCCTCCAGGTGTCCTGTGGTGACGATGGTGCCGGGGTGGCCCTGCTTGGCGAAGATCCGGCGGGCGAGGCCTCCGACCAGCTCCAGCCGGTGCTCGTCGGGGTCGACGAGCACCAGTTCGTCCACGGGGAGGGACGCGCGCAGCCGCGCGAATCCGTCGATGAGTTCGGGGGTGTAGGTGGAGCCCCCTCCGACTACCGCGAGCCGCATGTCAGCCCTTCACTCCTTCACTCCTGCCTTCACTTCAGCCTTCGCTTCAGCAGCGGGACGTGTCGAAGACCTCGTCCCGCGTGGCGGCCAGGGCGCTCTGCAACGCCCCGCAGAGCACGGGCTGTTCGGAGACCGCCCCGATCACGAGCCGCGGCGGCTGCGCGGCGAGCTCGCCCAACTCGGCCCGGATCAGGCCGCGCAGCCGCTCGCCGCCCGCCGCGATCACCCCGCCGCTGAGCACGATCAGCCCGGGGTCGAGCACGGCCACCATCGCCGCCAGCCCCACCGCCATGCCGGTCGCGAAGCGCCGCAGCAGCGCGGCCGAGGGCTCGTCGTCACCGGCCGCGGCCCGCGCCAGGACCGCCGCGGCCACCTCGGCGTACGGGCCGTCCGGCACGGGCAGGCCCAGCTCCCGGGCCGCCTCGGGCACCATCTGCGCGCCCGCCAGCTCCTGGAAGCCGCCGCTGCCCACCCGCGCCACCCGCCGGACCAGCGGGGCGCCGGGCACCGGCAGGAAGCCCACCTCGCCGGCGCCGCCGGTGCGCCCGCGGTGCAGCCTGCCGTTGATCACGACGGCCGCGCCGATGCCCTCCTGGTTCCACAGCAGCACGAAGTCGTCCTGACCGCGCGCGGCGCCCAGGCGCTGTTCGGCGACGGCGGCGAGGTTCACGTCGTTCTCGTACTCCAGCGGCATCGGCAGCGCCGCGGCCAGCTCCTCCAGCAGGGTGGGGGAGTGCCAGCCGGACAGGTGGCCGGCGTAGCGCAGCCGGCCGCTGCCGGGGTCGAACGCGCCGGGCGTGCCGATGACCACCCGGTGGAGGTCGGACCGCCCCAGGCCGGCGGCCTCGGCCGCGCCGTCGAGGGCCTCGACGACCCGCCGGACGGCCCCCTCCGCCCGCCGGCCGCCGGTGGGCAGCTCGTACGCGCCGACGGTGCGCCCCGTGATGTCGGCGACGGCCGCCCGAATCCGGGCCCCGGTGACATCGCAGCCGCCCACGTGGGCGGCTGCCGGGTTGATCGCGTAGAGCCGCGCCCCGGGGCCCGGGCGGCCCTCGCTGATGCCGGTGGCGATCACCAGCCCGGCCGCCTCCAGCCGCGCCAGCAACTGGGAGGCGGTGGGCTTGGAGAGGCCGGTCAGCTTGCCGATCCGGGTGCGGGAGAGGGGGCCGTGCGCCAGCAGCAGATCGAGGGCGGCGCGGTCGTTCATCGCCCGCAGCACGCGGGGCGTCCCCGGCATCGCCGGTGGCGCTGACGGCCCCGGCGTTCCTGGTGTCCCGGCCGTCCCCATGGCGCGCCCCCGGCACTGTTAGGAAGGTTTCCTATTGATCGGGGACGCTAGAGCCGCCCGAGAGTGGCGTCAACCCCTCGGAGCGCCCCGCGCAGGAGTCGCTCAGGGCGCACAGGACTCGCTCAGGACGCGGCCCGGGGCTGCGCTCAGGACTTGGTCAGGCTCGGGCCGCCGGTCGCGTGCGGCACCGGCGCGGGCGCCGGTATCGGCGCGGTGGCCAGCGACTGCGGCGAGGTCGGGCTGGCCAGCGCCGACGGGGCGGCGATGGCCGCGGTCGGGTCGGCGGCGGCCTCCACCGACTGCTCCAGCGACACCCCGCCGACGATCCGGATGCCCGCCTCGTCGAACGCTCGTTTGATGCGCCAGCGCAGCTCCCGCTCCACGCCGAGCGACGTGCCGGGCATGGTCCGGGTCTGCGTGCTGATCACCATCGCGTCGAGGGTGACCGACTCCAGCCCCAGCACCTCCACGGGCCCCCACAGCTTCTCGTTCCACGGCTCGTCCTTGGCCATCCGCTCGCCGACCTCGGTGATGACCGCGCGGGCCTTCTCCAGGTCCTCGTCGTAGCGCACCTGCACGTCCACGGCGGCCGTGGCCCAGCCCTGGCTCTTGTTGCCGATCCGCTTGACCTCGCCGTTGCGCACGTACCAGATCTCGCCCTGGTCGCCGCGCAGCTTGGTCACGCGCAGCCCCACCTCGATCACCTCGCCGGAGGCGACCCCCGCGTCGATGGTGTCCCCGACGCCGTACTGGTCCTCCAGGATCATGAAGACGCCGGAGAGGAAGTCGGTGACCAGGTTGCGCGCGCCGAAACCGATCGCCACGCCCGCGACACCGGCGCTGGCCAGCAGTGGCGCCAGGTTGATGTTGAGCACGGACAGGACGGTCAGCGCCGCCGTGCCCAGGATCACAAAGGAACAGACGCTGCGGAGCACCGATCCGATGGCCTCGGACCGCTGCCGCCGCCGCTCGGCGTTGACCAGCAGCCCGCCCAGGGCGGTGCCCTCGACGGCCTGGGCGGAGCGGTTCATCCGCGCTATCAGCCGGGTAATGGTCTTGCGTACCACCGAGCGCACCGCGAACGCGATGACCACGATGAGGAGGATGCGCAGGCCCGCTCCGAGCCAGATCGACCAGTTCTCCTCCAGCCAGCCCGCCGCCTGGGAGGCGTTCTGCTGGGCTTCCAGGAGCGAGGGGGCCGTCGGGGGCCGTTCCGAGGCGAGGGACGCGGTGGGGGACGCGGCGAGGGGCCAGGACACAGCGAGACCTTCCGTGTGGGACATCGGGCCGGGGACCGGCCGGCCCGTCAGGACATGCACGGGCAGTCCCACCACACTAACGGGGCAAACGAGGGGCCCCGTTGCTCTGTTCGAGAGAGAGCGGGGTTGTGCGGGGGCAGATACGGGGTGTGGGGGAAAACACTCTTGATGCGTTACGGGTACGTGGTGGCGCCACGACCAGGCATGAGGAGAGACTGAGAGCAGATCGTCCCGGCGCGAGCCACGCGCCGCCGGCGTACAAGGAGGCACCGTGCCGCATGTCCTGGTCCTCAACGCGTCGTACGAGCCGCTGGGTGTCGTACCGCTCCGCCGCGCGCTCATCCTCGTGCTCAATGACAAGGCGATCAGCCTCGAGGACTCCGGCGCCCTCATGCACAGCGCGACCCGTGTCGTACCCGCACCCAGCGTGGTGCGGCTCAAGCGCTTCGTGCGGGTCCCCTTTCGGGGGCCCGTTCCACTGACCCGGCGGGCCCTGTTCGCCCGGGACGGCGGCCGGTGCGCGTACTGCGGGGGCGTCGCAACCAGCGTCGACCACGTCATTCCGCGCAGCCGCGGCGGCCAGCACGCCTGGGAGAACGTGGTGGCGGCCTGCCGCCGCTGCAATCACGTCAAGGCCGACCGGCACGTCGCCGAGCTGGGCTGGCGGCTGCGGCACCAGCCGGCCCCGCCCTCCGGCCTGGCCTGGCGGATCATCGGCACGGGCCATCGGGACCCCCGCTGGCTGCCGTATCTGCAACCGTACGGCGCGGAGGACGCGATGGCCCGGATCGACGGCATCTCAGCCTGAGGCCGGGCCTTCCTGCTGCCGGGCCCCGCCACTGCCGGCGCCCGGGGCGGTGGACGCGCCCGCGCCGGAAGGCGTGCCGGCGCCGGAAGGTGTGCCGGAGGGCGCCCCGGAGGGCGTGCCGGGGGCCGCGCCCGCCTCGGCCACCGCGTAGACCTCCACCGACCACAGCGAATAGCCGAAGCGCGTCGCCCGCCGCTCGCCCTGGACGCGCACGAACCGAGTGTCGGCGGCGTCCATCCGCACGGTCTCCCGGCCGCCCCTGCCCTCCGCCACGGTGGCCGCCGTGCGCCAGATCCGCCCGTCGGCCGAGACCTGCACCCGGTAGCGGCTCGCGTACGCGTCCTGCCAGCCCAGCACCACCCGGCCCACCCGGGTCGGGCGGGGCAGCTCCAGCTGCAGCCAGGCGCCGTCCTCGGCGGGCGAGGACCAGCGGGTCGCGGGGTCGCCGTCGGTGACGGCCGAGGCCGGGAAGGCGTCCGTCTCGTCGCCGGAGGAGGTCGCCCGCGCCTGGCGCGCCAGGTCCGCCCCGTCGGTGCGCGGATGCGCCCGTACGGTCAGCGTGCGCCGCTCGCCGGCGATCTCCAGCGGCACCGCGTAGCTGCCCGAGGGCGTCCCGGCGGGGACGCTCACCTCCAGGGAAACCGACGCCTTGGCGCCGCGCTCCATGGTGATCTCCTGCGGGGCCTTCACCCGGATGCCCTGCGGCGGCCGTACGGTGAGCCGCTCGCGCACCGTGGTGGGGCGCTGCGGGGTCAGCTCGGCCCGTACGGTCTGGGGCGCGCCGCCGATCTCGACGTCCGTGTCGGTCGCGGCGAGGTCCAGCCGGGCGGCCGGGGTGTCGGCGAACCACGGCACCACGCCGTGCACCTGGGGCGGCGTGCCGTCCTCCGGCCAGACCAGCCGGACGGCCTCGGCCCGTACTCCGCGCGCCTGCGCCTGGGTCCAGCCACTGTCGGCGAGCGCGCCGATGCGCTTCCAGCCCTCGCCCGGCACCCGCGCCTCCAGCGCGGTGGGGGAGCCCTGGCCGGGCTCGCTCAGTACGGTCACCGTGTCCAGGGTGCGGGCCCCGCCGAAGTCCACGGTCAGCTCCGAGGTGCCCTCGGTGACGGCCTCGCGCGGCTGGGCGTGGGCGACGCCCGTCCACGCCTCGGCCGCGGCCAGCGACTCGTCGAGGAACGGCCCCAGCACGCCCTGGCCCACGACCGCGGGCTCCGCGTCGATCCGCTCGCGGAGCGCCTCGACGTCGAGCTGGGCGCGCCAGGCCGCGGCGCCGTCGCCCCGCTCCTGGGCGAGCAGCATGTCCACGGTGCGCTCGCCCGCGGCCCCGTACCGGCTCAACTGGGCGAGCCACGGGGAGACTTCGGCGTCGAAGCCGGACGTGCGGGTCAGTCGGTCCTTGCTCTCGCGCATCACGGTGAACGCGGCGCGCAGCCGCCCGGCGGCCTCGGCCAGCTCCCGGCCGACGCTCCCCGGGCTCCCCGGGCCCCCCTGGCCCTGGTTGGCGCCGCGCGCCGTACGGAAGGCGTCGATCAGAGGGCGCAGATACGCGGACTCGCCGCCCGGCGCGGGCCCGCCGTTCGACTCCGCCCCGCTGCCCGCCTGCGACCCGCCCGCCTGCGACCCGTCCGGCTGCGACCCGCCCGCCTGGGACCCGCCGCTCAGCAGCGAGGAGGCGTTGTTCGCGGCGAGCGCGCGCAGCGCCTCGCGCGTCGGGCCGTCGCCGCCCGCCAGGTCGTCGATGGCCGCCTGCCAGGACTCGCCCGGCCGGTAGTCGCGCGGGTTCCAGGCGAAGTCGGCGGTCGTGAACAGCGGAATCCGGGAGGCGGTCGGCTGGGCCATGGCGTTGGCCAGCAGCCCGGCGGACCCGGTCGCCACGGCGGGCTCGCGCCCGGTGTACGGGCCGAGGAAGATCCGGCCCTGGGCGTAGTCGTTGACCGGGTAGTTGTCCATGGTGACCAGCCGGTGGCCGAACGCCTCGCGGGCGGTGGCCAGTTCGCCGCCCGTGATGGTCCGGGGCACCACACCGACGCCGGTCCAGGCGACCTCGACCGCCGGGTCCAGCTCGGTGGCGAGCGCCCGGCGGTAGTCCGTGGCGCCCTTCTGGTAGTACTCCGTCGGCATCACCGACAGCGGCGGCGCGTCGGGGTAGCGCTCGCCCAGATGCTTCGCCACGGCGTTCGCCACGCGCGCCTGTGCTGTCGCCGCCGCCGCGGGGCCGGAGCCGAAGGTGTCGGCGTCCTCGTCGCAGTGCCACTCGCTGTAGCTGACGTCCTGGAACTGGAGCTGGAACGAGCGCGCGCCCAGCGCCCACATGGCGTCCAGCTTGCGGATCAGCGCCCTGAGGTCCTTGCCGGAGGAGAAGCACAGGGCCTGGCCGGGCGCGACCGCCCAGCCGAGCGTCACATGGTTGCGGCGCGCGTGCTCGGCGAGCGCCCGGAAGTCCTCGCGCTGGTCCGCCGGGTACGGCTCCCGCCAGCGGGCCTGGCGGTACGGGTCGTCGCCCGGGGCGTAGAGGTAGCGGTTCTGCTTGGTGCGGCCCATGAAGTCCAGGTGCCCGAGGCGCTGTTCGAGCGTCCACGGGCGGCCGTAGAAGCCCTCGGTGGTGCCCCGCACGGGCGTCACCGGCCAGTCGCGGACGACGGCCCCGGCGATCTGCTTGCCCGAGCCCCGGGCCACGACGAGCTGCCGCAGCGTCTGCACGGCGTGGAACAGGCCGTCCGGGCCCGTGCCGTCGAGCGCGACGGTGTCCCGCCCGGCCCACTGCCCGGTCGCCAGCCGGTAGCCCCCGGAGGGCAGGTCGTCCCGCGCGGGCGCGCGCAGAGCGGTCAGGGCGTCCACGGCGCTCCGTCCGCCGGCGTACACCACCGTTCCGCGCGCCGGCAGCGGCTCCCCCGTCCGCACCTCCCGCACGGTCCCGGCGCCCGCGTCCCGCAGCAGCGTGCGCAGCGCCTCCATCGCGTACGGGTCGGTGTCGGGGTCCGCCACCAGGACGGCCTCCGGGCCGATCGCCACCGGAGCGCCCTGGGCCCGCGCCTCCTGCGGCCGGGGCCAGACCGGGGGCAGCGCGCCCGCGTTCCCGCGCTCCGGCACGGCGGCCGGGGTGTCGGCGGGGCCCGGCGCGGGCGGCGCGGCGACGGCCGTCGAGGCGCCGCCCAGCAGGCCGCCGATCATGGCGGCGGTCACGGCCGTGGCGCCGGCCACCTTGGGGGTGCGGCCGATACGTCTGGCTGCCCGGAACCGCACGGCCCTTCCCCCTTGCCCTGGTGCTCTCGCCCGGCACGCGCCCGCGGTGGCGTGCCGTGTGCCGCCCGTACGGAGCGAGGTTCGCGCCGTACGGGGCCGGCTCGGCGCTCGCGTCCCACCGGAGCGCGCGCCTCACTCGGGCCCCGAGCCCACCACCCCCGTACGGAGGGTGTCAACGGGAGTGACCGATGTGCCGCCAATGCCCCTGTCCGGGCGCGGCCCCCGCGGGAACCCACGTGAGCCCGCACACGTTCCGTCCCCCGGTACGTCTGCCGTCGGGCCCAGTGGGTAGAGCTGCTGTGTCCCTCTGCCGCCGACCATCGGAGGCCCCCGTGCCCGCCGCCGCCCAGCTTCTGCTCTCCGCCCTGTCCAAACCTGTCCCGCACACCCGTATCGCCCCGGAGACCGCCCCGGCCGGGTCCCCGACCGTCCCGCCGGCCGCCGCGCCCGACGCCGGCCCGGAGTCCATGGAGGTCTGATGGGCCGAGCGCGGCTCGCCGCCCTGCACGGCGTCGCCACCTCCTACGCGCCCGCCCCCGGCCGCACCGTCGAGGTGCCCGAGGAGACCGTCGTCGCCGTGCTGGCGGCGCTCGGCGTCGACGCGTCGACCCCCGACGCCGTACGGCGCTCCCTCACCGAGCACGAGCGACGGCGCACCCGCCGCCTCCTGCCGCCCTGCGTCGTCACCGGCCCCGGCGGGTCGCTCGGCGTGCCGCTCCCCGAGGGCACCGTGCTGCGCGTGGAGACCGAGTCCGGCGACACGGTGGAGTGGCCGGAGGAGGGCGCCGGCGACCCGCGCGTCGGCCTCGGCAGCCACACCCTGTGCGCCCGCGCTCCCGACGGGCGGACGGCCCGCGCCACGCTCGTCGTCGCCCCCGAGCGGGTGCCCCGGCCCGCCGGCCGCACCCACGGCTTCCTGGTCCAGCTCTACTCCCTGCTCTCGTCCCGCTCCTGGGGCATGGGCGACCTTGCCGACCTCGCCGATCTCGCCGCCTGGTCCGGCCGCTCCCTGGGCGCCGGCTTCCTCCAGCTCAACCCGCTGCACGCGGCCGTCCCCGGCGAGCCCACCGACCCCTCGCCGTACCGCCCCTCCTCCCGCCGCTTCCCCGACCCCGTCCATCTGCGGGTCGAGGACGTGCCCGAGTACGCGTACCTCGCCGGGCCGGCCCGCCGGCGGGCCGCCGAACTGCTCACCGAGGCCGCGGCGCTGCGCGAGGCCGTACTGCGCGAGGACGCGCTCATCGACCGCGACGCCGTCTGGCGGCTCAAGCGGGAGGCGCTGGAGCTGGTCGCCCAGGTGCCGCTGAGCCCCGGGCGCCGCGCCGCCTACTGCGACTTCCTCGCCCACCAGGGGCAGGCCCTCGACGACCACGCCACCTGGTGCGCGCTCGCCGAGGCCCACGGCCCCCACTGGCCCTCCTGGCCCGTCGCGCTGCGCGACCCGCGCTCCCGGCAGACCGCCCGAGCCCGCGGCGAGCTCCAGGACCGCGTCGACTTCCACTGCTGGCTCGCCTGGCTCACCGACAGCCAGCTCGCCGCCGCCCAACGGGCCGCGCTGGACGCCGGGATGCCCATCGGGCTCGTCCACGACCTCGCCGTCGGGGTGCACCCCGCCGGCGCCGACGCCTGGGCGCAGCAGGACGCGTTCGCCACCGGCATGTCCATCGGCGCGCCACCGGACGCGTTCAACTCCCGCGGCCAGGACTGGGGGCTGCCGCCCTGGCGCCCCGACGCCCTCGCCGCGTCCGGCTACGCCCCCTACCGCGATCTGCTGCGCGGGCTGCTGCGCCACGCGGGCGCGCTGCGCATCGACCACGTCATGGGGCTCTTCCGGCTGTGGTGGGTGCCGGAGGGGCACGACCCCACGGAGGGCACGTACGTCCGCTACGACGCCGAGGCCATGCTCGGCGTCCTCGCCCTGGAGGCGCACCGCGCGGGCGCCGTCGTCATCGGCGAGGACCTCGGCACGGTCGAGCCGGGCGTGCGGGACGCGCTGGCGCGGCGCGGGGTGCTGGGTACGTCGGTGCTCTGGTTCGAACGCGATTACGACGCGGCGCCGCCGGGGCGGGGCAGCCCCAGCCCGCTGGCCCCGGAGGACTGGCGCGCGGGCTGTCTCGCCACCGCCACCACGCACGACCTGCCCAGCACGGCCGCCCGGCTGACCGGTGAGCACGTCGAGCTGCGCCACCGGCTCGGGCTGCTCACCCGGCCGCTGATGCTGGAGCAGGCGGCGGACGCGGTGGAGGTCGCCGAGTGGCTGGGCCTCCTCGGCCGGCTCGGGCTGCTGCCGGAGGGCGTCGAGGACGAGGAGGGCACGATCAAGGCGGTCTACCGCTTCCTCGCCCGTACGCCCGCCCTGATGATCGGCGTCTGGCTGCCGGACGCGGTGGGGGACCGGCGCCCGCAGAACCTGCCCGGCACGTGGGACGAGTATCCGAACTGGCGGCTGCCGATCGCGGACGCGCGGGGGCGGCCCGTCACCCTGGAGCAGCTGGTGTCCTCGCCTCGGCTGCACGCCCTGATGGGGGATCTTTCGCGGCGGCTCGCCTCGGCCGACCAGCGGCCGGGCGGCGCGGGGCGCCCCTGACCCGGGGGCCGGTGGGACGATCCGACCGTCCCACCGGACCTGGGCGGACGTCCGTTCGGGCACCCCGGGCGCGCGGCTCGCGAAGGCGTTCGCTACGTTGGCCCTGTGGAGAAGAAGAACGCCCTGCGCGCCGGTGCGGTGACCGCCGGTACGACGCTGATGATGCTGCTGATGTCGTCCCCCGCGTTCGCGCTCACCCGCGACGACGGTGACGACCCGGGCCCGGGCCTGAGCGTCGCCCAGACGCTGGGCCTCTACGTGGCCGCGCCGATCGTCGCGTTCCTCGTGATCGCCGGCCTCGTGATCGTGGGCGACCAGTCCCGCAAGGGCCAGAATCGGGCCTGACACGAGCGCCGGGTCATGGTCGTGGCCGACCATGACCGACCTGATCGCCACGCTGTACGTCTTTCGGCCGCGCCGCGGAGCCCCATGCCTCCGCGCCGCGGCCGTCGACGTTTTCCGTAGCTGTGCCGCGCTTCCGCGGCGACCAACGCCGCCACGGGCAGTTCACGCCCCCGCGGCCGGCAGCGTTTCCCCGGCCGTCGACGTTCCCCGGCCTCCGGCCGTCTCCGTCATCGGCCGGCCTCCGGCCAACAATCCCCCACCCAGGCCGAAGGCCGGGGTGAAGTAGATGCGCGGCCTCCGGCGGGCCGTGACGCCGGCCTTCGGCCGCAGCGGGCGACGCGCCTCCGCAGGCGCAGCGCGAGGCGGCGTGACCTCATGTCGCGCGAAGCGCAGCGCGCTCGCAGGCGCAACGCCGCGCAGCGGGACGCTCCGCGAGGGAAACACGATGTGACCTCGCGTCGCGTGCACTGCGACCCGCCCGCAGGCGCAGCTCCGCGAAGCGGGACGGCGCGGCCGTCGGCGTGCTCCGGCCAGCCGCGCTCCCCGGCCTCCGGCCGGGGAAGGGTGAGCCCAGCGCGTCGCGCTGGAAACGCGACGTGACGCCCGTTGCGTCACGTGAGGCGCAGCGCGCTCGCGCAACGCCGCGCAGCGGGACGCTCCGCGAGGGAAACACGATGTGACCTCGCGTCGCGTGAAGCGCAGCGCACCCGCGCGACGCCGCGCAGCGCGAGGCGGCGAGGCCGTCAAAACGCTCCCCGGCCTCCGGCCGGTCGCGTCCTCCCCGGCCGGAGGCCGGGGAGGGGGTTGCGTCGCGCGAAGCGCCGCGCTGGAAACGCGACGCGACCTCACGGCGCGTGAGCGCAACGCGCCCGCAGCATTGCGTAGAGCCCAGCGCGGCGGCGAGGCGCAGCGTGGCCTCACGTCACGCGCGGCGCAGCGCCGCGCAGCGTCCCGCGCCGCGAGGGGCACGGCGCGGTCACGCCACCTCAAGTGCGACGCACCCGCGCAGCTCCGCTCAGCGGGAGGCGGCGCGGCCGTCGATGTTCCTCCGGCCTCCGGCCGGCCGCGCTCCCCGGCCGGAGGCCGGGGGCTGAGCCCCGCGCGCGTCGCGCTGGAAACGCGAGGCGATGCCACCCCACGTCGCGCGAAGCGCAGCCCGCCCGCAGGTGCAGCTCCGCGCAGGGCCCAGCGCGGCGCGAGGCGCGCGATCTCACGTCATGTGAAGCGCAGCGCGCTCGCGCAACGCCGTTCAGTGCGACCCGCCCGCAGGTGCAGCTCCGCGCAGCGGGAGGCGGCGCGGCCGGCGGCGTTCCTCCGGCCTCCGGCCGGACACCCCTCCCTGGCCGGAGGCCGGGGGCTGAGCCCCGCGCGCGTCGCGCTGGAAACGCGAGGTGGTGCCACCTCACGTCGCGCGAAGCGCGAACGCGCCCGCAGGCGCGACGCCCCGCAGGGCCCAGCGCTAGGCGCTGCGCCGGAAGCGCGAGGTGGCGACGCGCCACGTCGCGTGCAGTGCGACGCACCCGCGCAGCGCCGCGTAGCGCCTCGCGCCGCGGCCGTCGACGTTCCCCGGCCTTCGGCCGGGCACCCCTCCCCGGCCGGAGGCCGGGGAGGGGGTTGCGTCGCGCGAAGCGCAAACGCACCCGCATGGACGTCGCGCAGAGCTCAGCGCAGCGTTACGGTTGGTCGGCCGCCGCCGCGTCCGCCGCCTGGGCGCGGAGCGCGCGGTCCACGCCCGCGCGGGACTCCGTCACCAGCCGCCGCAGCGCCGCGTTCGGCTGCGCCGCCTCCAGCCACGCGTCCGTCGCCGCCAGCGTCTCCTCGGAGACCTGGAGCGTCGGGTAGAGCCCGACCGCGATCTGCTGCGCCATCTCGTGGCTGCGCGACTCCCAGACGCCCTTGACCGCCGCGAAGTACCGCGCGGTGTACGGGGCGAGCAGTTCCTGCTGGTCAGGCTGGACGAAGCCCGCGATCACCGCCTCCTGCACCGCGTTGGGCAGCGTGTCGGACTCGACGACCGACGCCCACGCCTCGGCCTTGGCCTCGGCGGTCGGCCGCGCGGCCCGCGCCGTCGCGGCGTGCCGCTCGCCCGCGGACGTGCGGTCCCGCTCCAGCTCCGCGGCGATGGCCTCGTCATCGGCGCGGCCCGTGGCCGCGAGCCGCTCCAGGAAGGCCCAGCGCAGCTCCGTGTCGACGACGAGCCCCTCGACGCTCTCGCGGCCGTCGAGCAGCGCGGCGAGCAGGTCGAGCTGCTCGCCCGTGCGGGCGGTGGCGGCGAACGCGCGTGCCCAGGCGAGCTGGTGGTCGCTGCCGGGCGCGGCGGCCCGCAGCCGCTCCAGCGTGGCCTCGCTCCACGTGGCGAGGCCACGCTCGCGCCAGGCGGGGGCGGCGTAGAGGTCGAGGGCGAGCTTGACCTGGCGGTGCAGCGACTGCACCACGCCGATGTCGCTCTCCTCGGTGATGCCGGTGAGCACCAGCTCCAGGTAGTCGCGGGTGGCGAGCTCGCCGTCGCGGGTCATGTCCCAGGCGGAGGCCCAGCACAGCGCGCGCGGCAGCGACTCGGCGAAGCTGCCGAGGTGCCGTACGACCGTGGCCAGGGACTCCTCGTCCAGGCGCACCTTGGCGTACGACAGGTCGTCGTCGTTGAGCAGGACGACGGCCGGCCGCTGCCGGCCGACGAGCTGCGGCACCTCCGTGAGCGCGCCGTCGACGTCGAGCTCGATCCGGTCGGTGCGCACGAGCTTGCCGTCGGCGCGCTCGTAGAGGCCGATGGCGATGCGGTGCGGCCGCAGGGTCGGCTCGCCGGTGGCGCCGGCGGGCAGCGCGGGGGCCTCCTGCGCCACGGCGAAGGCCGTGATGACGCCGGACGCGTCGGTCTCGACGCGGGGCCGCAGCACATTGATGCCGGCGGTCTCCAGCCACTTCCGCGACCAGGTCTTCAGGTCCCGGCCGCTGGTCTCCTCCAGCGCGGAGAGCAGGTCGCCGAGGCGGGTGTTGCCGAAGGCGTGCCGCTTGAAGTACGCCTGCACGCCCCGGAAGAACGCGTCCTCGCCCACATAGGCGACGAGCTGCTTGAGGACGCTGGCGCCCTTGGCGTAGGTGATGCCGTCGAAGTTGACCAGCACGTCGTCGAGATCGCGGATCTCGGCCATGATCGGGTGGGTGGAGGGCAGCTGGTCCTGCCGGTACGCCCAGGTCTTCATGGAGTTGGCGAAGGTGGTCCAGGCGTGCGGCCACCGGCTGCCGGGCGCGGCGGCCTGGCAGGCGATCGAGGTGTACGTGGCGAACGACTCGTTCAGCCACAGGTCGTTCCACCACTCCATGGTCACCAGGTCGCCGAACCACATGTGGGCCAGCTCGTGGAGGATGGTCTCGGCGCGCGTCTCGTATGCCGCGTCCGTCACCTTGGAGCGGAAGACGTACTGGTCGCGAATGGTGACCGCGCCCGCGTTCTCCATGGCGCCCGCGTTGAACTCCGGCACGAAGAGCTGGTCGTACTTGGCGAACGGGTAGGGGTGGTCGAACTTCTCCTCGAACCAGTCGAAGCCCTGCCGCGTCACCTCGAAGATCGCGTCCGCGTCGAGGTGCTCGGCCAGCGACGGCCGGCAGTAGATGCCCAGCGGCACGGTCCGGCCGCCCTCGCCCTCCCAGCTGCTGTGCACGCTGTGGTACGGGCCGGCGATCAGCGCGGTGATGTACGTGGAGATGCGCGGCGTCGGCTCGAAGTGCCAGACGTTGTCCTTGGGTTCGGGCGTCGGCGAGTTCGAGATGACCGTCCAGCCCTCGGGCGCTGTCACGGTGAAGGCGAAGGTCGCCTTGAGGTCCGGCTGCTCGAAGGAGGCGAAGACCCGGCGGGCGTCGGGCACCTCGAACTGGGTGTAGAGGTACGCCTGCTGGTCGACGGGGTCGACGAAGCGGTGCAGGCCCTCGCCCGTGTTGGTGTAGGCGCAGTCGGCGACGACCCGCAGCTCGTTGGCGCCCTCGGCGAGGCCGGGCAGCACGATCCGGGAGTCCTGGAAGACGTCGGCCGGCTCCAGCGGCGCCCCGTTGAGCACCACGGACCGCACGGTGGGGGCCACCAGGTCGATGAAGGTGTCGGCGCCGGCCTCCGCGGAGTCGAAGCGCACGGTGGTGACCGACCGGAAGGTCCCTCCCTCCTGTGCCCCGGACAGGTCCAGCTCGATGTCGTACGAGTGGACGGTGAGCAGGCGCGCCCGCCGCTGCGCCTCTTCGCGGGTCAGATTCGTGCCAGGCACCCGGTCATCTCCTCGTTCGTGTGACGTTGTGCGGCCATCCTTCCACGAGCGTTCCGCCCCCGCCGATCCTGTTTCGCACCGTGCGCGGCGCGCGAACGAACGCGCCCCAACGGACACGAACGCGCCCCAACGGACCCGGACGCGCACGAACGGACCCGGACGCGAGAAAAGGGGCGGGGGGGGGGGGGGGGGGGGGGGGGGGTGCCCGTCCGGCACCCCGCCCCGCCCCTGGACCGGTCGGAACCGGTCTCCCGCCGATCAGGCCCGCTCGGCCGCGACCAGCTCCGCGATCTGGACCGCGTTGAGCGCCGCGCCCTTGCGCAGGTTGTCGTTGGAGACGAACAGCGCCAGGCCGTTGTCGACGGTCTCGTCCACCCGGATGCGCCCCACGTAGCTGGCGTCGCGCCCGGCGGCCTGGAGCGGCGTGGGGATCTCCGACAGCTCGACACCGGCGGCGGCGCTCAGCAGCTCGTACGCCCGCTCCACACCGATCGGCCGCTCGAAGGCCGCGTTGATCTGGAGCGAGTGACCGGTGAAGACCGGCACCCGCACACAGGTGCCGGAGACCTTCAGCCCCGGGATCTCCAGGATCTTGCGGCTCTCATTGCGGAGCTTCTGCTCCTCGTCCGTCTCGAACCGGCCGTCGTCGACGATCTTGCCGGCCAGCGGGAGCACATTGAACGCGATGGGGCGGGCGTAGACGTCGGGCTCGGGGAAGTCCACGGCGGAGCCGTCGTGCGTGAGCTCGGCGGCCCGCTCGATGACCTTGGCGACCTGGCCCTCCAGCTCGCTGACGCCGGCCAGCCCGGAGCCGGAGACGGCCTGGTACGTGGTGGCGACCAGGGCGGTCAGCCCCGCCTCGGCGTGCAGCGGGCGCAGCACGGGCATCGCGGCCATCGTGGTGCAGTTCGGGTTGGCGATGATCCCCTTGGGCCGCTGGGCCACGGCATGCGGGTTGACCTCGGCGACCACCAGGGGCACCTCGGGGTCGAGCCGCCACGCGGAGGAGTTGTCGATCACGACCGCGCCCTGGGCGGCGACCTTCTCGGCCAGCGCCTTGGAGGTGGCGCCGCCGGCGGAGAAGAGCACGATGTCCAGGCCGGAGTAGTCGGCCGTGGCGGCGTCCTCCACGGCGATCTCGGTGTCCTGCCACGGCAGGGTGCGCCCGGCCGAACGGGCCGAGGCGAACAGCCGGAGCTGCTCCAGCGGGAAGCCGCGCTCGGCGAGCACCTTGCGCATCACTCCGCCGACCTGGCCGGTGGCTCCGACGATACCGATCCTCATACCTGCCGCTCCTCACCTCATCGCGATGTGACCGGGGCGGGCCCCCTGACGAGCGCCCGCCCCGGTCACCATTGTCCTCGAACCTACGGGATGGTCTTCTCGATGCGGACGCTGCCGGTGCCGGTGGCCGTGCCCCGGGCGGTCAGCAGCTGCACGTCACCGAAGAACACCCGGCCCTCGGGAGCCTCGCCGGCGACCACGATCTCGGCGCCGACCTGCGCGGATGCCCCGCTGCCCAGCTTCACGGGCCGGGTCTCGTCGACCTTCACGGTGCCGAGGGAGGGGGCGAAGAACACATCGCGGTAGTCGTACTCGGTGGCCCCCGAGGGGACCGCGTAGCCGGTGACCGCGATGGTGTAGGTGCCGGCGGCCGGCTTGACCAGGGTCACCGACTCCTCCGAGTCGCCGTCCGCCGAGGAGCCGACGACCTTGCCGTCCTTGAGCACGGCCAGGTCCAGGTCGGCGCCGCTGTCGGAGGTGCGGCCGATGGTGGCCTCCAGCTTGGAGACGCCCTCGCCGAGGACGACGGTGGTCTCCCGCTTCTCGCCCTGCTTGATCGAGGGGCGGACCGCCTTGGCGGAGCCCAGCTCGCCGCCCTTCAGCCTGCCGTCGAACGCGGCGAAGCCGTTGGTCACGGTCCACTGGACGGGGGTCGCCGTGCCGACCTTGGCCTCGGGCACGCTGCGCACGGCCGGGTCGAAGGTGGTGCCGAGCGCGCTCGCGGTGAGCGTGTACGGGTTGTCCAGCAGCGGCGAGGTGCGCCGGGACTCGACCTCGATCTCCCACACGCCCGGGATGGGGTTGGCGTAGGAGCGCAGGTCGGGGCGGCAGGTGTTCGCCGGGTTGGGGTAGTTCGGGTAGCAGTTCGGCGTGCCGGTCGGGTCGACCGGGACCCCGTAGGGGTTGATCGCGATCCACCGGGTCTGGCTGCCGGCCTTCAGGCCGCCCAGCGCGACCTCCAGGGACTTCGCGCCGGCCGGCACCCGCACGAAGTACGAGGTGTGGCTGTTGCGCTGCGCGGTGCCCGCGGCCTGGACCGTGTACGAGGGCTTGACCAGCGGCTTCTCCACGACCACGGTGGTCAGGATCTGCTTGTCGACGCCCTCGGTGCGCTCGTCGTCCAGCTCCAGCACGGCGCTGTGGATGCCGTCGGCCTTCGGCTTGGCGGCGAGCTTGACGGTGACCGGCTTGTTCAGCGGCAGCTTGACGTCGTCGTCACCGACGATGCGGAACGTGCCGTCGTTGTTCTTCAGGTCCAGCTCGTGCCGCACGGGGCGGTCGGGGCCCGTGGTGCGGGTGAGGGTGATCTCGTACGTGCGGGACTCGCCGGCCTTGAGGCCGCCCTCGCGGTCGTAGAGGCCGGTGCCGAAGCCGGGGGTCTTGAGCTTGTCCGACAGCGCCGTCTTCACCGGCGCCTTGACGGTGTACTCATGGGCGCTTGAGCCGTCGCGGATGGCGTCCCACGCCTCCTCGATGTCGATCAGGCCGGCGCCCTGCTCGTACGCCTGGGCGCCGCGGATCTCCCGGGCGGTGCTGGTCAGCGCGGTCCGCAGGGTGGCGGGGGAGAGCTGGACCTTCTTCTGCTTGGCGGCCGAGAGCAGCAGCGCCGAGGCGCCGGCGGCCTGCGGGGCGGCCATCGAGGTGCCCTGGAACATGCCGTAGCCGGGCGGCAGGGCGTAGCCGGCCTCGGCGGTCGGCTGGCCCGCCTGCCAGCTGGGGATGGTGTTCACGGAGGCGCCGGGCGCGGTGAGGGTGGGGGTGAAGCCGCCGTCCTCGCGCGGGCCGCGGGAGGAGAAGGGGAACATGGCGTACTTCTTGGCGACCTCGGAGCCGTAGTTGGCCGCCCAGGTCTCCTTGCTCACGGAGGCGCCGACGCTGATCACCTTGTCGGCGAGGGCCGGGTCGCCGATGGTGTTGGTGCCGGGGCCGCTGTTGCCCGCGGAGATCACCAGCTGGACGCCGTAGGTGTCGATGAGCCGGGTGTAGAGCTCGGCGCGGGCGTTGTTGCCGTCGTTCAGCGGGGGCAGCCCGCCGATCGACATGTTGACGATGTCGACGCCGCGGTTGGCCACCAGGTCGATCATGCCCTCGGTGAGCGCGACATTGGTGCAGCCGCCGCTCCAGGTGCAGGCGCGGGAGGAGACGATCTTCGCGCCGGGGGCGGCGCCGTTCATCCTCCCGCCGAACAGGCCGTTGGCGGCGGTGATGCCCGCGACATGGGTGCCGTGCGCGGACTCCACGATGCCGATGTTGACGAAGTCGGCCTTGCCGCCGGCGGTGTCGGTGGCGACGTCCTTGCGGATCTCCACCACGAACGGGATGGCCTCGGCGATCGGCGTCTCCGGCTTGTCCTGGCCGAAGAAGCGGACGTCGAAGTTCTCCTTGTACGGCTTCATGGCCGGCTCTTCGGCCAGGTCGCCGTCGTCGTCCAGGTCCACGCGGACGGTGCCGGCGGCCTTGTCGTAGAGCACGGCCCAGGAGTCGGTGGTGTCGCCGTCCCGGTTGAGGTCGCCGGCCATGTCGCCGCCGGCCGTGGCGCTCTCGCGGAAGACGTTGACCTGGTACGAGCCGGCGGGCGCGGTGTAGGTCTTGTTGTTGTACGTGAAGGTGGGGCCGGCGACCGAGGTGGTCATGGGGCGCCAGGTGGCGTCCTGGTCGACCAGCGGGTCGGTGGCGGTCACCCAGTCGACGATCTTGCGCTCGCCGGTGGTGGTCTTCTGCAGCGCCGGGTGGGCCAGGTCCACACCGGAGTCCAGGACACCGATGGTGATGCCCCGGCCGTCGGCCTGCGGGTGGTCCTTCACGAAGTCGACGGCGCCGGTCTCGAAGGACGGCTGGTACGGGTTCTTGGCCGGGGTGTCCTTGCCGGGCGCGGGGTAGCCGCCCTTGCCCGCGGTGGACGCGCCCTGGGAGCGGTCGCCGTCGGGGGTGGGGTCCGGCAGCTCGATCTCCTGCTTGAGGTCGATGCCGTGCACGGCCGACAGCTTCTGGGCCTTGGCGATGGCGGCGTCGGCCTCGCCGGTGGGCACCGTCGCCCGCACGTAGCCGAGCTTGTCGTGGGTGCGGCCCACGGTGGCGCCCTCGACGGCGTCGAGCTGGTCGGCGACCTGCCCGGCCGTGCCGGGGGCGGTGGCGATCATCATCGTGATGTTCTTCTCGCCGTCGGCCTTGGCCTCGGCGAGCAGCGCGGCGTCCGTCGCCCCGAGCTTGTCGCCCGCGGACTTGACGGGGCCGGGACCCGTGCCGGGGCCGTGGTCGGCGGCCGCGGCGAGGGCGGGAGCGGCGCCCGTGGCGGCCAGCGCGGCCACCACGCCGGCCGCGAGCGCGATGCGCACAGCGCGTCTCGCCCCGGGTATGGAAGGTGCAGACATGGTCATCCCTGTGGTGAAAAAGAAAAGTTCCGGAACGGGGAACCGGATGACCGTTCACTTTTATGTAAGTGACTGCTGTTTGGGGAGAGTTGCCCGGGGTATGTTCACGCGCTGGCATGTTTCCGCCAACCGCCATCCGGAGCGAACCGCTGGCAATGCGGGTGAATCGATTGCTCCGCTTTCCGGCGCGGCGCGGGTCGGCCGGGGGATGTGTCATCGCGCGACAAGCAGAGTTAACACGCCTGTCATAAACGGTCCTTGAATGATCATTGCCGATCGGCGGCGGTCGGGCTTCGCCGGGCCCGTCGTCCGGGCGTCCGGATCATGGCCGGATGTCGTCACCGCCGCGGCCCCCGGAGCAACGCCCGTGGCACCGGTCGAGTCTCTTCCCTCGCGACACGACGGCGTGTCGCGGACGTGTCACCGCCGTGCCGCGTCCCCGCCCGAAGAAAGGGCACAGATCATGTCATTGCGCATCGCACGGACCTCGGTCGTCGGCCTCGTGGCGACGGCCGCGCTGGCCGCCGCGGCACTGACCGCGCCCGCCGCGGTGGCCGCCGGCGACGACCGGGCGCCCGGCGCCGAACGGACCGCCGGCGCCGATCGGGCCGCCGAGCGGGGACACGACGCCCTCCGCGCCGCCATGGCCGCCGAGGTCGAGGCGGGTGCCGTCGGGGTGGTCGGCCGGATGCGGGACGACACGTCCGTCTGGCGCGGCACCGCCGGGGTCGGCGACCGGAAGACCGGCAAGCCCCGCGCCGCCGACGACCGCTTCCGCGTCGGCTCCATCACCAAGACCTTCGTCGCCACCACCCTGCTGCAACTGGAGGCCGAGGGCAGACTCGACCTCGACGACACGGTGGAGCGCTGGCTGCCCGGCGTCGTCCGGGGCAACGGCCACGACGGCAGCCGGATCACCCTGCGCCGGATGCTCAACCACACCAGCGGCATCTACAGCTACGACCACGACCCGGACTTCCAGGAAAAGCTGAGCACGCACTACTACGAGAACCGCTTCACGCCGATGGCTCCCCGGGAACTGGTCGCCATCGCCATGGGCCACGCGCCCGACTTCGCGCCCGGCACCTCGTGGAACTACTCCAACACCAACTACGTCCTGGCCGCGATGGTCATCGAGAAGGTGACCGGCCGCCCCTACGGGGAGGAGATCGAACGCCGGGTGGTGAAGCGGGCCGGCCTGACGGGGACCACGGTGCCCACCTCGCCCGACATGCCCCGGCCGCACAGCCGCGCGTACTCCACGCTGGGCGCCACCGACCCCGGGCAGGGCGTCCACGACGTCACCCGGCACACCCCCAGCTGGTACTGGGGAGCCGGTGACATCGTCTCCACCACCGAGGACCTGAGCCGCTTCCACCGCGCCCTGTTCACCGGCAAGCTGCTGCCCAAGCGCCAGTTGGACGAGATGCTCACCACCGTCCCCGCGGGCGACGCGCCCGGCAGGAGCTATGGGCTCGGCATCTACCCCACGAAGCTTTCGTGCGGCACGGAGGTGTGGGGCCACACGGGCGGGGTGATCGGCGCGCTGTCCGTCGTCGCGACCACCCGCGACGGCAGTCGCTCCGCCGCGTTCAACTACAACTCCGACTGGCACATGAGCGACGCCCTGCTGGAGGCGGCGTTCTGCGGCAAGGTGCCGGAGGCGCCCAAGGACATGCTCACGGGCGAGGCGAACACCTCGCTGCCCGCCGCCGTGGCCGGGCCGCTCGCCCGCCGCTGAGGCAAGGCCCGAAGCGGCAGTCCGGACGGCGGGCCGGCGCGCCCGGTCCGCCGTCCACGCCGTACGCGCCGTCGCCCCGCTCGCACCCCTCACCGCGGCTGGACGACGACGTACGCGTGCGGGTCCCGGTCCACGGACGCCATCAGCGCCGTACGGACCACCGTGGCCTGCTGTTCCAGCGCGTTGCGCAGCTTGCGCGGGGTGACGTGGATGACGGTGATGCCCAGCCGCTCCAACTGGTCGCGCCGCCGGGCGTACTCCGCCCACAGCGCGTCCTCGTCGTGGCGCGGCGCCCGCGCGTCGATCTCCAGGGCCACCGCCTGCTCGGGCCAGTAGGCGTCCACGGAGCCCAGGTGCGGGCCGCCCGGCAGCCGCAGGTCGACGTTCCACAGCGGCTCCGGCAGCCCGAAGCCGCGCACCAGCTCGTAGAGGCGGCCCTCGGCGAGCGCCCGCCCCTCGGCGACCAGCGTGTCCACCGCGTCCACCACGTGCGGCAGGGTCAGCAGCCGCGCCTGGGTCAGCTCCCGGACCACCGAGGCGGCCTCGCAGTGGCCCTCGCGCACCGCCTCCATCAGCAGCCGGCGCACCGCCGTGGCATCGGTCAGCCGGCTCACGGCGTCCGCCAGCGCCCGCGCCACGGGCGCCACCGGCACCCCGGTGATCCACTCGGCCCGGGGCAGGGCCGCCGGCGCCCGCAGCACCTGGGCGTAGCCGCTGGAGCGCGGCCGGCGGGTGCGGGGGACCAGCACCTCGATGCGGTCCAGGGAGATCAGCGGGGGCGCGGAGGCGAAGCGGTGCAGGGCGAGCGCGGCCAGCCCGGTGATCATCACCTGGTGGTACGGGTCGCCGGCGGCCGGCGCGGCCTCGGTCGCGCGGCCGGGCCGGGCGGCGTAGAGCAGCGCCGCGTGCAGCCGCTCCTCGCTGGTCGGCGGCCCGGGATGGAGCAGATAGACGCCGGGGAGGGTCTGTTGCCAGGGGCCGCCGGGGCGGCAGCGCTCGCCGGCGGTGGCGGGGGAGACGCCGTGCTCGCGCAGTTGACGGGTGGTCAGGACGAGGCGCTGGGCGTCGGAGAGGTGGCTCAACGGGCGGGGCGAGAGCGGGGTGTTGTGGTTCATGCGACGCCGATTCCCGGTGGGACGGGGGTGACTAACCGGTGTTACAGACCCGTCGACGAACGGCGACATGGCGCCCCCGTCCGCGCGCCCCCCGACGCGCCCCCGAGAACC
>NZ_JBPQTV010000073.1:0-23669 GCF_051386515.1 Streptomyces sp. URMC 123
CCCACCACGCGCCGGCGCCCCCGCCCGCCCCGGGACAGGCCGCGTACATCCTCCACACCTCCGGCTCCACCGGCCGGCCCAAGGGCGTCGTGGTCACCCACGCCTCGCTCGCCAACCTCCACGCCGGCCACGGCACCGACCTCATCGCGCCCGCCCTGGAGCGCACCGGCGCGGCCCGGCTGCGGATCGCCCACAGCGCCTCGTTCGCCTTCGACGCCTCCTGGGACCCGCTGCTGTGGCTGGTCCACGGCCATGAGCTGCACATCCTCGACGACGCCACCTACCGCGACCCGGCCGCGCTGACGGCCTACCTCGACGCCCACCGCGTCGACTGCCTCGACGTCACCCCCTCCTACGCCCAGGCGCTGATCGCCGAGGGCCTGCTGGACGAGGGGCGCCACCGGCCCGCCGTGATCGTCGTCGGCGGCGAGCCGGTCCCCGACGACCTGTGGCGGCGCCTGGCCGCCACCGAAGGTGTCTGGCCGGTCGACCTGTACGGTCCCACCGAGACCACGGTCGACGCCTGTTACCGGCTGCCGGCCCCCGGGTCGACGCCCGAGCGGCCCGCCGCGACGAGCCTGCCCGTGCGCGGCTCGCGCCTGTACGTCCTCGACGGCTGTCTGCGGCCGTCGCCGCCCGGCGTCCCCGGCGAGCTGTACGTGGCCGGCGCCTGCCTGGCCCGCGGCTACCTCGGCCGCCCCGACCTCACGGCCGAGCGCTTCGTCGCCGACCCGTTCGCGGCGGGGGAGCGGATGTACCGCACGGGCGACCGCGTGGTGCGCCGCCCCGACGGCACGCTGGAGTTCCTCGGCCGGGCCGACGACCAGGTGAAGATCCGCGGCTTCCGCATCGAGCCGGGCGAGATCCGGGCCGCTCTGACGGACCATCCGGACGTCTCGCAGGCCGCGGTCGTCGCCCGCCCGGGCCCGCACGGCCCCCGCCTGATCGCCTACGCGGTCCCCACCCCGGCCCGTGGCGCGGCCGCGGTGGCGGTGGCGGCCGGCGTCGAGCCCACCCCGCCCGCCGTCGCGGGCGAGGCCCTGACCGGCGCCGCGCTCCGCGCCCACCTCGCGGCGCGCCTCCCCGCCCATATGGTGCCGAGCGCCGTCGTCCTCCTCGACCGCCTCCCCCGCACCGCCAACGACAAGCTCGACCACGCCGCCCTCCCCGAGCCGGACCTCGCCGCCGAGGCCGCCGAGGCCCTCACCTCGGTCGACCCCGCCGGCACCCGGTCGGCCACCCCCCAGGAGGAGATCGTCCGCGGCCTCTTCGCCGCCGTGCTCGACCTGCCGCACGCGCCGCCCACCGGCGCCGACTTCTTCGACCTCGGCGGCCACTCGCTGCTCGCCGGCCGCCTCGCCGCCCGCCTGCGCGAGGTGTTCGGCACGCCGGTGACGCTCGCGGACGTCTTCCGCGCCCCGACCCCCGCGGCCCTCGCCGCGCGGCTGCGGGGCGCCGCCGCGGAGGCGTCCGGCCGGCCGCCCCTGGTGCCGGTGGCGCGGCCCCGGCCGGGCGAGCGCGCCCCGCTGTCCCCGGCCCAGCAGCGCCTGTGGTTCCTGCACCGGCTGGAAGGGCCGAGCGCCACGTACAACATTCCGCTCGTCCTCACCCTCGACGGCCCTCTCGACCGCGACGCCCTGCGCGAGGCGCTGGCGGATCTCACCGCCCGCCACGAGAGCCTGCGCACGGTCTACCGCGCGGACGACGAGGCTCCGGTGGACGACGCGTACGACGCGGGCACCACTGTGGACGCCGGCAGCGGCACCGACTCGTACGCCCGCACCCGCGCCGGCGAGCCCTACCGGAGCGTGCTGCCCCCGGACGCGGCCCGCCCCGAGCCGCGCGTCGTCACCGTGGCCCGCCCGGAGGAGAGCGACGCGCTGCTGGCCGACGCGGTGCGCCACCGCTTCGACCTCGCCGCCGAACCCCCGCTGCGGGTCACCCTGTTCACCGACGGCGACCGGCGCCACACCCTGCTGCTCCTGCTGCACCACATCGCCGGTGACGGCGCGTCCACCACACCGCTCGCCCGCGACCTGGCCGCCGCCTACGCCGCGCGCGCCGCCGGCCGCGCGCCCGAACTGCCCGCGCTGCCCCTGACCTGCGACGACCACACCGCGTGGCAGGCCCGGCTGCTGGGCACGGCGGAACGGCCCAGCGACGAGGCGCGCCGCCAACTGGACCACTGGAAGCGGGCACTGGCCGGCCTGCCCGACCAGTTGGAGCTGCCGCTCGACCGCCCCCGGCCCGCCGTGGCCGGGACCGACGGCGACACCGTCCCCTTCGCGCTGGACGCGGCCGCGCACGCCGCCCTGGCCCGGCTCGCCCGCGCCACCGGCACCAGCGTCTTCATGACCGTCCAGGCGGGGCTCGCCGCCCTGCTCACCCGGCACGGCTGCGGCACGGACATCCCGCTGGGCACGCCGGTGGCCGGCCGGGACGACGACGCGACCGCCGATCTCGTCGGCTTCTTCGTCAACACCCTGGTGCTGCGCACCGACACCTCCGGCGACCCCACCTTCCGTACGCTCCTGGAGCGGGTGCGGGCCACCGACCTCGCCGCGTACGACCACGGCGACCTGCCCTTCGACCGGCTCGTGGAGGAGCTCAACCCGCCCCGCTCGCTCGCCCGGCACCCGCTGTTCCAGGTGATGATCGCCTGGCAGTCGCTGCCCGACGCCGCGTTCGCCATGGGTGAGTTGACGGCCCGGATGACGGCCGTGCCGACCGGCACCGCCAAGTTCGACCTCACCCTGAACGCGGGGGAGCGCGCGGACGGCGGCATCGCGGGCTTCCTGGAGTACCGCACGGACCTCTTCGACCGCGCCACCGTCCGCGCCCTCGTCGACCGGCTCACCCGGCTGCTCACCGCCGTGGCCGACGCCCCCGACACCCGGCTCGCCGACCTGCCGCTGATGAGCGAGGCGGAGGAGCGGTGGGCCGTCGTGGACTGCAACACGCCCGGTGGGGCGGCGGGCAGCGGTCCCGAAGGCGGTACGACCGGTCACACCGCGGGTGGCGACACGCCCGTCCGGGCCGCCGGCGCCGACACGCCCGGTCCGGCCGCGGACACCGCGGCACTGCGCACCCTGCCCGAGCTGTTCGCCCGCGCGGCCCGCCGCGCCCCCGACGCCACCGCCGTCACCTGCGAGGGCGCCTCCCTCACCTACGCCGAACTGCGGGACCGCGCCGACCGGCTCGCCCGCGACCTCACCTCGCGCGGCATCGGCCCCGGCGCGATCGTCGCCCTCGCCCTGCCCCGCTCCCTCGACCTCGTCGTGGGCCTGCTCGCGGTGGTCACCTCGGGCGCCGCCTATCTGCCGCTGGACCCCGACTACCCCGCCGACCGGCTGGCGTACATGCTCGACGACGCGGCCCCCGCCGCCGTGGTCACCGACACCGCGACCGCCGGCCGGCTCCCCGCCCACCGGCTCCCGGTGATCCTCACCGACGCCCCGCGCACCGCCCCGGAGGCCACCGCGGCCGCCACCGGCACCGCCCACCCGCCCCGGCCGCCGCGCCCGGACGACACCGCCTACGTCATCTACACCTCCGGCTCCACCGGCCGCCCCAAGGGCGTCGCCGTCACCCACCACAACGTCGTACGGCTCTTCACCGCCACCGACCCCTGGTTCCGCTTCGGGCCCGACGACGTCTGGACGCTCTTCCACTCCTACGCCTTCGACTTCTCCGTCTGGGAGCTGTGGGGAGCGCTGCTGCACGGCGGCCGGCTCGTCGTCGTCCCCCACCTCGTCAGCCGGGACCCGGCCGCCTTCCTGGACCTCCTCGTCCGCGAGCGGGTCACCGTCCTCAACCAGACCCCCTCCGCCTTCCACCAGCTCGCCGCGGCCGACCGCGAGCGGCCCGGCGCCGAGCTCGCCCTGCGGTACGTCGTCTTCGGCGGCGAGGCCCTGGAGACCGCGCGGCTGGAGGACTGGTACCGGCGGCACGCGGACGACGCCCCCACCCTCGTCAACATGTACGGCATCACCGAGACCACGGTGCACGTGTCGCACGTGGCGCTCGACCGCGCCGCCGCGGCCACCGCCGGCAGCCGCAGCCTCATCGGCGTCAACATCCCCGACCTGCGGATCTATGTGCTCGACGAGCGGCTGCGGCCCGTCCCGCCGGGCGTCACCGGCGAGATGTACGTGGCGGGGGAGGGCCTGGCCCGCGGCTACCTCGGCCGCCCGGACCTCACCGCCGGCCGCTTCGTCGCCGACCCGTACGCCCATCTCTTCGGCGGGCGCGGCACCCGCATGTACCGCTCCGGCGACCTGGCGCGCCGCCGCCCGGACGGCGGACTCGACTACATCGGGCGCGCCGACCACCAGGTCAAGGTCCGCGGCTTCCGGATCGAACTCGGCGAGATCCAGGCCGCCCTGGCCGACCACCCGGACGTCGCGGACGCGGCCGTCGTGGTCCGCGAGGACACGCCCGGCGACAAGCGGCTGATCGGCTACGCCGTCCCGGCCCGCGCCCCCGGCGACGGCGGGGCCACGGCCGCCGCGCTGCGCGAGCACACCGCCACCCGGCTGCCCGCCCACATGGTCCCCTCGGCCGTCGTGCTGCTCGACCGGCTGCCCCTGACGGCCAACGGCAAGCTCGACCGGACCGCGCTGCCCGCGCCCGACCGGCCTGCGGCCGGTGGCGGCCGGCTGCCGCGCGGCCCCCGCGAGGAACAGCTGTGCGCGCTGTTCGCCGAGGTGCTCGGCCTGCCCGCGGTGGGGGTCGACGACAACTTCTTCGACCTCGGCGGCCACTCGCTGCTCGCCGTGCGCCTGGTCGCCCGCGTCCGCGCCGCCCTCGGCGCCGACATCGGCATCGCCACCCTCTTCCAGGCGCCCACCGTCGCCGCCCTCGCCACGGCCGTCGACGGCCGGGCCGGTGCCCCCGACGCCCCGGACGCGCTGGACGTCCTGCTGCCGCTGCGCCCCGCCCCGGCCGGCGGCGACACCCCACCGCTGTTCTGCGTCCACCCGGCGGGCGGACTGAGCTGGTGCTACGCCGGGCTGATGCGCACCGTGCCGGCCCGGGTGCCGCTGTACGGCCTCCAGGCGCGGGGCGTCGGCCGGGCCACGGCCGGCCTGCCGCTGCCGGAGACCCTGGAGGAGCTCGCGGCCGGCTACGTCGACCGGATGCGCGAGGTCCAGCCGCAGGGCCCGTACCGCCTGCTCGGCTGGTCCACCGGCGGCATCATCGCCCACGCCGTGGCCACCCGGCTCCAGGAGCTGGGCCAGGAGGTCTCCCTGCTGGCCATCCTCGACGCCTACCCCGCCGAGGGGTTCCGGGACCTGCCGGTCCCGGACCAGGCGGAGGCCCTGGAGGCGCTGCTGACCATGGGCGGCCACGGGCCGGAGGCCCTGGGCGGCGCACCGCTGGAGCTCGCCGCCGTCACCGAGGTGCTGCGCCGCGAGGGCAGCCCGCTGGCCGGTCTCGACGCGGCCACCATCGAGGCGCTGAACGACATCTACCTCAACACCAACCACCTGGTGCGCGGCTACGACCACCGCGTCTTCGACGGCGACGTGCTGTTCTTCCGCGCCACCGTCGACACGCTCGACGACACCCTCACCCCCGACACCTGGGCGCCGTACGTCACCGGGCGCATCGACAGCACCGACGTGGCCTGCTCCCACAAGGACATGACCCTCCCCGAGCCGCTGGCGCACATCGCCCGCGTCGTCACCGAACACCTGGAGAAGAAGCAGCCGTGACCGACACCCCCGCCAACCCGTTCGACGGCGACGGCGCGTTCCTCGTGCTCGTCAACGACCTGGGGCAGCACTCGCTGTGGCCCTGCTTCGCGGCGGTGCCCGCGGGCTGGACGCCTGTGCACGGGCCCTGCGAGCGGCAGCCGGCCCTCGACTGGATCACCGAGAACTGGACGGATCTGTGCCCCGCTCGCTGACCGGCCGCCGTGGTGATCGTTTACACGGCCGCCATGTGCATGAACGGCCTCGACTCGACGATCGTCAACCCCGCCCTGCTGACCATCGCCCGGGACTTCGGCGAGCCGGTCACCGCCGCCAACACCGTCGAGACCGCCTTTCTGGTCAGCCTCGCCGCGGCCCTGCCGGTGGCGGGCTGGCTGGGCGACCGGTTCGGCACCAAGCGCGTCTTCCTGGGCGCGCTCGCTGCCTTCACCGCCGCCTCGGCCGCCTGCGGGCTGTCCCAGGGGCTCACCGCGCTGGTGGTGGCCCGGGTCGTCCAGGGGCTCGCCGGCGGGCTCCTCACCCCGGTGGGCATGAGCCTGCTCTTCCGCACCTTCGCGCCCGAGGAGCGGACCCGGCTGGCCAAGGTGCTGATCGTGCCGACCGCCCTGATGCCGGCCCTCGGCCCGCCGCTCGGCGGGCTGCTCACCGAACACCTCTCCTGGCACTGGCTGTTCTACGTCAATGTGCCCATCGGCGCCGCCGCCGTCCTCCTCGGCCTGATCGCGGTCCGTGGCCCCGCGAAGGAGCCGGCCGGCCCCTTCGACACGGCGGGCTTCCTGCTCGCCACCCCCGCCCTGGGCCTGCTCACCTACGCCCTCGGCTTCGGGCCCTCGCACGGCTGGGGCGCGCCGCCCGTCGTGGCCGCCGGCGCGGCCGGCGCCGCCCTGCTGATCGCCGCGGTCGTCCACCAGAGCCGGGCGGCCGAGCCGCTGCTGCGGCTGCGGCTGCTGCGCGATCCGGTGTTCGGGTCGGCGACGGTGCTCGCCCTGACCACCTCCGCGGGCCTGATGGGCGTCCTGTTCGTCTTCCCGCTGCTCCACCAGGCGGTGCTCGGGGGCTCGGCCCTCGACGCCGGGCTGAGCGTCTTCCCCGAGGCGCTCGGGCTGATGCTCGCCTCCCGGGCCGTCGACGCCCTGCTGCCCCGGCTGGGCCCGCGCCGGCTGGCCGTGCCGGCGCTGCTGCTCGCCGCCCCGGTCTTCGCGGCGCTCGCGGTGCCGGAGGTGGCGGGGCACGCCTGGGCGGTTCGCGCGCTGATGTTCTGCGTCGGGCTGGTGCTCGGCACGGCGGTGCTCACCGTCCAGATCGCGGGCTTCGCCGAGGTGCCGCCCCCGGCCATGAGCCAGGCGATGGGCCTGTTCACGATCGTACGGACGCTGGGCGGGGCGCTCGGGATCGCCGCGACGGCCGCGGTGGTCGGGGCGCTGGGCAGCGCCGGCGCGGGGGCGCACGGCACGGCGGCCGCGGCCCTGCCGTACGCGTCCCACCGGCCGTACCAGGCGGCCATCCTGCTCACCGCGGCGCTGGTGGCGGTGGGCGCGGCCGTCGCGCTGCGGCTGCCGGCCGAGGCGCCCGGCCCGCCGCCACCGCCACCGGGCGCGCCGGAACCGGGTGAGTCGGGGCAGGGCGCGCCGGAACCGGAGGAGCCGGAGTTGGGCGCGGCGGAACCCGGAGCGTCGGAGGAGTCCGCGGAGCACCGGCGGGCCGAGCCCGGGGCGGCCGGGGCGCCGGTGCCCGCCACGCGCGCCGGCGGCTGACGGGGCCCGGGGCCGCCCGGCTCGCTCCGGGGGCGCGCGAATGGCAGGCTGATGCGGATGACAGGTGACACGGACGCGCCGGTGGCCATCGGTTCGGGGCGAGCGCCCCTCCGGGGCCCGGCGCGGACGCGCGCCACCCCGCACCGAAGGAGTGATCGACCGGCATGACCGCCCCGTACGAGATGCCCCTGCTCGCCTCCCTCGAAGAGCTGGTCGCCCTCGCCGACGCCGAGCGCGGGCTCTACGTCCGCTGGTCACGCGGGCCCGAGGCCGATCTGCGGGACGTGGCGAGCACGGACGACCTCACGGGCGTGCCCCTGCCGGGCCTGTCGGTCAACGCCCTGGACCTGGAGCCGTGGTGGGCCGAGCGGCCGCTGCGGCTGTGGGTCGCCCGGCGGCTGTACGACTACTGCCATCTGCGCCGGGACAAGGGGCCCGGCGTCCGGCCGTGGGTCCTGCGCGGGCGCGAGGTCGGCCGCGGCCCGGACAACGAGCCCCTCGTCCGCGAGGTGCGGCCGATCGCCTGGATCGCCCCGGCGGTGATCGACGAGGCGCAGGACGAGGTCGCCCGCCAGCGCGGCGCCTGGGGCCCGCTGCGCCGCACCTCCTGACGGACCCGCCGCACCTCCCGGCGGACCGGCGCGCGGCGCGGCGGGCCACCCGCGGCGGTGACGACCGCACCGCGCTCCCACTCCTTCGGGTGCTCCGGCCCCCGCCGCCGCCACCGGGGAGCCGCGCCGTGCCACGGTGCAGTCCTCAGCCCCGGGAGGTCGCCGTGCAAGTGTGGCTGCTCAACACGTTCTCGACCCTCACCCTGGCCGTGGCGATCGTCGGCGGCATCGTCTGCCTCGCGGTCGCCGGCAGCGCGCTGACCCACCGCAGATTCCCCTTCCTCTCCGAGGGCGAGCACAACGACATGGTCGGGGTGCTGCTCGGCATGTTCGGCGCGATCTACGGCATCATCCTCGCCTTTGTGATCGTCACCCTCTGGGCCCAGATGGAGACCGCCCAGGCGGTGGTGGCGACCGAGGCCACCGATGTTGCGCAGATAGTGCGGAACGTCCGGGTCTTCCCGCGCGAGCAGCGGGAGGAGATCACCGAGGCCATGGGCGCGTATGTGCACGGCGTGGTGGAACAGCAGTGGCCGCTGATGCGCCGGGGCGAGGCGGACTACGGCGCGACGGCCTCGAAGCTGGACCGCGTCTACGACGTGCTCCAGCGGTACGAGCCGGCCACCGAGGCCCAGCGGGCGTTCTACGAACAGACCCTGCTCAGCCTCAACGACGTGGTGGCCCAGCGGCGGGCCCGCATCACCCAGAGCTCCCAGCAGCTCCCGATACTCCTCCAGGCCCTCGTCTTCGGCGGCGCGCTGGTGATCCTGCCGCTCACCTTCCTCTACGGCAATCGCCGGCGCGCCGTGCGGCTGCTGTTCGTCGCCTCGGTCGCGGCACTGATCGGCTTCAGCCTGCTGCTGGTCCTGGTGCTCGACCGGCCCTTCGCCGGTGACCTCAGCGTCAGCCCCGCCCCGTTCAAGGAAGGCGCCCTCGCCCAGTTCTGGTGACCCGCGCCCCGGGGCCGGCCAGGCGTAGTCCCGCCCGGCGCGCCGGCGGGCCACGCCCACGGGCGGTCCAAAGCGGGCGCGCGCCCCGTGCCGCGCGCTATCAACAGGGGGCGCGGGGCGCGCGGGCAGCGAAGGGAAACGGTGGCATGTCATCAGTCGAGGCACCGTCCGAACCGGTGGTCAGGAAGCGGACCCCCGGGGCCGTGGCCGTCGCCTGGCTGACCACCACCGACCACAAGAAGATCGGCACGCTGTACATGGTGACGGCGTTCCTGTTCTTCCTGCTCGCCGGGGTGATGGCCCTGGTGATGCGGGCCGAGCTGGCGCGCCCGGGCCTGCAGATCATGTCGAACGAGCAGTACAACCAGGCGTTCACCATGCACGGCACGATCATGATGCTGATGTTCGCCACGCCCATGTTCGCCGGCTTCGCCAACGCCATCATGCCGCTGCAGATCGGCGCCCCCGATGTGGCCTTCCCCCGGCTGAACATGCTGGCCTACTGGTTCTACCTCTTCGGCTCGCTCATCGCGGTCGGCGCCTTCCTCACCCCCGACGGCGCCGCCGACTTCGGCTGGTTCGCCTATACGCCGCTGTCGGACAGCGTCCACTCGCCGAGCGTCGGCGCCGACATGTGGATCATGGGCCTGGCCTTCTCCGGCTTCGGCACCATCCTCGGCGCGGTCAACTTCATCACCACGATCATCTGCATGCGGGTCCCCGGGATGACGATGTTCCGCATGCCGATCTTCACCTGGAACATCCTGCTCACCAGCGTGCTGGTGCTGCTGGCGTTCCCCGTGCTGGCCGCCGCGCTCTTCGCCCTGGAGATCGACCGCAAGTTCGGGGCGCACATCTACGACCCCGCCAACGGCGGCCCCCTGCTGTGGCAGCACCTCTTCTGGTTCTTCGGCCACCCCGAGGTCTACATCCTCGCCCTGCCGTTCTTCGGCGTCATCACCGAGATCATTCCGGTGTTCAGCCGCAAACCGATCTTCGGCTATGTCGGCCTGATCGCCGCCACCGTCTCCATCACCGGGCTCTCGGTCACCGTGTGGGCCCACCACATGTTCCCCACCGGCGCCGTGCTGCTGCCGTTCTTCGCCTTCATGTCCTTCCTCATCGCCGTGCCGACCGGAGTGAAGTTCTTCAACTGGATCGGCACCATGTGGAAGGGCTCACTGAGCTTCGAGACCCCGATGCTGTGGGCCACCGGATTCCTGGTGACCTTCCTCTTCGGCGGGCTGACCGGGGTGCTGCTGGCCTCCCCGCCGCTCGACTGGCACGTCACCGACACCTACTTCGTGGTCGCCCACTTCCACTACGTGGTCTTCGGCACCGTCGTCTTCGCGATGTTCGGCGGCTTCTACTTCTGGTGGCCCAAGTTCACCGGCACCCTGCTCGACGAACGCATCGGAAAGATCCACTTCTGGAGCCTGTTCGTCGGCTTCCACACCACCTTCCTCGTCCAGCACTGGGTCGCCGTGGAGGGAATGCCGCGCCGCTACGCCGACTATCTGGCCTCCGACGGCTTCACCGCCCTCAACACCGTCTCCACCATCGGCTCCTTCCTGCTGGGGCTCTCCACCCTGCCGTTCCTCTACAACGTGTGGTGGACCGCCAAGTACGCCGACCGGCTGGACGTCGACGACCCCTGGGGCTACGGCCGCTCCCTGGAGTGGGCCACCAGCTGCCCCCCGCCCCGCCACAACTTCCTCTGCCTGCCCCGGGTGCGCTCCGAGTCCCCGGCCTTCGACCTCCACCACCCGCGGATCGCCGCCCTCGACCAGGAGGAGAACGTCGGCCGCCGGGACGTGGTGGAGGCGGGCAGGGGAGTCGCCCGGCCCCTCTCCGAGGACGACGAGCGGTGAGCCCCGGCCGGCCCGTACCGCCCCGGGACGAGAGCGCCGCGGCCGGCATCGCCCGGCTCGAGGGCTATCTGCTCTGGCACGCCGAGACCGACCGCGCCCGCGCCCACGCGGAGGCGTTCGCCGACCGCATGCCCTGGCTGACGGCCGCCCAGCGCCGGGAAGTGGTCCTGCTCTGCGTCGACGACCGCCTCGCCACCGCCCGCGCGGCGCTGGAACAGGTCGCCGACCGCTGCCGGGCCCTGCGGAGGGAGTACGCCGAACGGTACGAGGCGCTGCGCCGGCGGCTGCTCCTGGCCACCGTCACGTTCTCCCTCGCCCTGGCGGCGCTCCACGGGGCGGTCCTCCTCGTCGACGCCCGCTGACCTCCCCCTGGGCCCCGGACCCCGCCGCACCGGCCCTCGTGCCGGCCGGGCGCGCCACCGTACCCGTACGCGGCCGGGCGCCGCCGTACCCGTACCGGCCGCGCGCCGTCGGCCTCCGGCGAATCCCACGGCACGCCCGGGCCGTTCCCTGCCATGCTGGGGGTCCCTACGGCCCCGTCCGAGGAGTTCGCATGCTGACGTCACCGCACCTTCCGGGCGGGCCGAACTGGCTGGAGCTCGACACCCCCGACCCGGAGGCGGCCGCGGCGTTCTACGGCGGCGTGCTCGGCTGGCGGTTCCGGCCGGCCGGGCCGGGCGCCCCGGGGCGCGGTGTCTTCCGCCTGGACGGGCGGATCGCCGCCGGGCTCGGCCCCCCGGCCCTCGAGGGCGACGACGCCTCCTGGACGGTGTGCTTCGGCACCGCGGACGCCGACGCCACCGCGAAGGCCGTGGCACAGGCGGGCGGCACCGTCCTGGTGGCGCCGTACGACGTGCCGGGGGCCGGCCGGACGGCGCGCTTCGCCGACCCGTCGGGCTGCCGCTTCGCCGTCTGGCAGCCGGGCGCGCTCCCGGGCCTGGAGGTCGCCAACGTCCCCGACTCCGCCACCTGGATCGAGCTGTACACCGCCGACTCCGCGGCGGCGAAGGACTTCTACCGCGCGGTCTTCCCCTGGGTCATCGACTGGGACATCCCGATCGGCGCGCACACCTACTCCATCATCTCCCCCTCGGGGAACGGCGAACAGGGCCCGCACGGCGCCATCATGCAGCTGAACGCGGACAACCTCGCCGCCGGCTGGCGCCCCGGCTGGCACCCCTACTTCGAGGTGCGCGACTGCGACGCCGCGGTCGCCGCCGCCACCGAGCGCGGCGCGACCGTGTTCGTCCCCGCCATCGACGTCCCCGGGGTGGGCCGCGTGGCCATGTTCCTCGACCCGCTGCGGGCCCGCTTCGCGGTCATGCGCAGCACCACCGGCTGAGATTCCCCCTCCCTGGGGCCCTGGGGGGAGGCGCGCGGTCCCGCGCCTCCCCTGGAGTCCGGGCGCTCAGCCCGCCGCCCCCACCGCGTCCGGCTCCGCCGCCAGGGCCGTCGGCCCCGTCAGCCCCGGCGGCAGCGCGCCGGTGTGCACCACGCCGAGGCGCTGCGTCGCCCGGGTGAGCGCGACGTAGAGATCGCTCACCCCGAACTCCGCCGGCTCCACCACGATCACCGTGTCGAACTCCAGCCCCTTGGCCTGTCGCGGATCGAGCAGCACCACCGGGCGGGTCAGATCCGGCGAGACACCGGCCGAGGCGCCCGGCAGGGCGGCGGACAGGGCCGCGTGATGACGGCGCGGCGCGATCACCGCGAGCCGGCCCTCCTCCCGGGCCGTGCCCGAGCCCCCCTCCCGGGCCGCGCCCGGCCCCTCCTCGTGCGACGGCCCGCCCACCGCCCGCGCCACGGCGTCGGCCACCGCCCCGGGGAGGTCGTCCGTGCGCCGGGCCCAGGGGCGCTCACCCGTGGCCCGGACCGACCGCGGGGGCTCGAAGGAGGGGTGCGCGGACCGGAGCACCGCCGCGGCGACCTCCATGATCTGCGCCGGCGTGCGGTAGTTGACGCCGAGCCGCACATGCTCCCAGCGGTCGCCGACGTACGGCGTCAGGATCGCCTCCCAGGAGCCGCACCCGCCCGGCTCCGCGGTCTGCGCGGGGTCGCCCACCAGCGTCATCGAACGGGTCGGGCAGCGGCGCATCAGCAGCCGCCAGGCCATGGCGGACAGCTCCTGCGCCTCGTCGACGATGATGTGCCCGAACGCCCAGGTGCGGTCCGCGGCGGCGCGCTGGGCGGCGCTGCGGTGATCGGCCTCCTCGTGCCGCTCCGCGAGCCGCTCCGCGTCCACCAGGTCGTGCGCGGCCAGCACCTCCGACTCCTCGTCGTCGCGGTCCTCGAACTCCTGGGTGCGCGAGCCGTACGAGAGGTCGAGCACGCCCTGCGCGTAGGCGATCCGCTCCTGGCGCTCGGCCTCGGCCGCCGCGCGTGCCGCCGAGTCGTCCTCGCCGAGCAACTCCGCGGCCTCGTCCAGCAGCGGCACGTCCGCGGGCGTCCACGGCCCGCCGTCACGGCGGATCGCCGCCGCGTCGGCCTCCGGCAGATGCACCGGCTCGGCGAGGAAGTCGGCCACCAGCCGCTCCGGGGTGAGGGCCGGCCACAGCTCCTCGATGGCGGAGTGCACCCGGGGGCTGGTCGCGATCGCCTTGCCGAGCTGCGCGATGTCGTCCGGGCCGAGCAGGTTCTCGCCGCCGTACGGGTCCGCCCCGATCCGGTCGGCCAGCTGAGCGGTCAGCGCGTCGATGACACGGAACGCGAAGTGCGGGCGGGCGAGGTTGTGCGGCAGCCCGGTCTCGCGGGCGCGCCGCCGGGCCTCGGCCGCGATCCGCGCGTCCAGCAGCAGTTCGCCGTCCTCGTGGTCGATCACCAGCGCGGGGTCGGGGAGGCTCTGCCGGTCGCGGACGAACCGCGCCAGCGCGTCGGCCATCGCGGCGCGGCCCTTGACCTCGGCGGCCTCGGGCGTGTCGGTGCCGGTCGCGGTCACCCCGGGGAAGAGCTCCCCGGGCGTGGCGAGCAGCACGCCGGTCTCGCCCAGCGAGGGCAGCACCTCCGAGATGTAGCCGAGGAACGCCGGGTTGGGCCCCACGACGAGCACCGCGCGCCGGGCCAGCAGCTCGCGGTGCGCGTAGAGGAGGAAGGCGGCGCGGTGCAGCGCCACCACGGTCTTCCCGGTGCCGGGGCCGCCCTCGACGACGAGGACCCCGCGGTGCGGGGCCCGGATGATCCGGTCCTGCTCGGCCTGGATCGTCTGCACGATGTCGTGCATCCGGCCCGTGCGCGCCGCGTCCAGGGAGGCGAGCAGCACGGCGTCCGCGTCGGTGCCCTCGTGCCCGGTGCGCTCGGTGTCGGCGAGGTCGAGGATCTCGTCGTGCAGGGCCGTGACCCGGCGGCCCTCGGTGCTGATGTGGCGCCGGCGGCGCAGCCCCATGGGGGTGTACCCGGTCGCGAGGTAGAAGGGGCGCGCCACCTCGGCCCGCCAGTCGACGACCAGCGGGGTGCGCTCCGCGTCGGCGCGCCGTACGCCGATCCGGCCGATGTGGTGGTCCCGGCCGTCGCGGAACACCAGCCGGCCGAAGCACAGCCCGTTCTCCCCGGCCTCGAAGGCGGCGAGCAGCCCCGACTGCTCCGCCACCAGCACATCGCGCTCCAGCCGGGCCTGGAAGGTGTGCCCGTCCTGGGCGAGGGCCTCGCGCACCGCGTCGGCGGCCCCCGCCCGCAGTTCGGCGAGGCGCTCGTGGAGCAGATCCATGAATTCCTGCTCGTGCCGCAATTCCTCGTTTGACAATTCCGCTCCCGCCCGGATATTATGGCCTCATAAAGCTTTCCATGCTCGCGAATGCGGAAATTTCAGACCGACCTGAAGAATCTGTTTTCGCGGGCATGGAAACATCCAATATACGCAGAGAAATGCCCCGGCCGTCAATGCGGTCCGGGGCATTTCTCGTGCGTCGGAGGGTTCGGGCCGCCGGGTCGGGAGCCGGAGGGTTCCGGGAGGGTTCAGGCCGCCGGGCCCGGGCCCGGGCCCGGCGCGCCGCCCAGCAGGGTCACCAGGCCGTCGGCCAGGCCGCCGCGCCAGCACGCGTAGTCGTGACCCCCGTTGAACTCGCGGTACGAGACCTCGTACCCCCGCGCCTCCAGCACGTTCCGCAGATGGCGGTTGTGGGGGAGCAGCATCCATTCCTGGAGGCCGACCTCCAGGTGGAAGCGCACGGGCAGCCGCTCCGTGACGGCGAAGCGCCGGGTGAGCCACTCGCTGCCGGCGTCGAACTCCGTGCCGTCCGGCCACCAGAACGAGCCGGACTGCGAGAGCGCGTTGCCGAACCGGTCCGGGCGGTGGAGGGCCGCGAACGCCGCGGTCAGCCCGCCGGCGCTCTGGCCCGCCACCACCGTGTGCCGGGCCTGGGGCGTGGCGCCGTGGGTCCGCCCCGCCCAGGGCAGCAGTTCGTCCGCGAGGAAGTCCACGAACGGCTCGCTGCAGCTGAGATCGGCCATCCGGTCGTGGGGGGCCATGGTGTGCACCAGCAGCGCCACCGTCGGCGGTATCCGCCGCTCGGCGACGAGCCGGTCGAGGGTGGTGCCCACGTCCAGCACCTGGCCCCACATCTCGCCGTCCAGCAGGACGGCCACCGGGTACGGCCCGTGCTCGGGCCGGTGGCCGGGCGGCAGATACACCTGGAGCGGGCGCCCGCCGACCTCCGCGTCCCGCACCTCGCCACTAGCCTCGCCGCGGACGTCCGTTCCCGACGCCGTGTCCACGGCCGGCCGGTGGACCCACGGCTGGGCCGGCGCCTCGGGCAGGGACATGACGGACGCCGGATGGCGGCCGTCGCGGGCCGGCAGCGGCGGCTCGGTGTTCAGCGGGTCCGGCACGGCGCCGTCCAGCACCGCCAGCCACGCCGCCCGGTCCGTGCGCAGCGTTTCCGCGCGCGGGCCACGGGCCACATGGAACTGGTAGGACGCGCGGTGGTCGGCCCGCAGCCGGTGCGTGATCGCCCACACATCGGTGCCCGGCACCTTCGCCATCAGATGCGGCGTCAGATCGCCCGCGTGCCGGTCCTTGTCGGTGACGGTGTGCAGCAGGGCCAGGACATCGGTGGCCGGCCGCTCGGGGTCGTCCCGCAGGACGAACGTCACCAGCCGGTACGCGGGGTCGTCCGCGGGCTCCACCAGCGGCGTTCCCGTGGTGGCGGCGTACGACCAGAAGGCGGGCACCGCTCGGGCGTCGCCCTCTCGTACGGCCTCGGCCAGGCGCCGCAGCATGGGACTGCGCATGGGGGATCGGTGTCCTCTCGAAAGTCTCTGTCGCGGGGGTCTCGGGTGTCCCGGAGCACGAATCGGGTGTCTCGGAGTGCGAAGGGGGCGCGCGTGGCTCAGACGCGGGCCGCGGACGACCTGCCCAGCAGCACCCACAGCAGGAAGGGCCCGCCGAGGACCGTGGTGACGATCCCCACCGGGATCTCCGTGCCCTCGTTGACGACGCGGCCGACCGTGTCCGCCAGCACGATCAGCACCGCGCCCACGAGCGCGGAGCCGAGCACCGGCACCCGCGCCGGGCCGACCAGCCGGCTCGCCACGACCGGGGAGGCCAGGGCCACGAAGCCGACCGGGCCGCAGATGCCCACCGCGAGCCCCGCCAGCGCCACGGCCAGCAGCAGACACATCAGCCGTACGCGCGCGGGCGCCACGCCCAGGGCGCTGGCCACGCTGTCGTCGAAGCGCAGTACGGACAGCTGGCGGGCCACCAGGACGGCGAGCGGGATCAGTACGGCCAGCCCGATCAGTACGGGGACGGCCACGGAGTAGCCGCGCCCGTTGAGGCTGCCCGAGCTCCACACGTACAGCGCGCTGGCGGAGTTGAGGGACCGCCGGGCCAGCACCACCTGGGTGACCGCCGAGGCCAGGGCGGACATCGCCAGGCCCACCACCAGCACCCGGTGGCCGCGCGCGCCCAGCCCGCCGGAGAGGGACGACACGACGGCCACGGCGGCCATCGCGCCGAGCGGACCCGCCCACCACGCGCCGAACGTGCCCGTGGCGCTGAAGGCGACGGAGATCAGTACGGCCGCGGTGGCGCCGTCGTTGACGCCCAGCAGCTCGGGCGTCGCCAGCCGGTTGCGCGCCAGCGTCTGGGTGAGACAGCCCGCCAGGCCCAGCGCGGCGCCGGCGGCCAGCCCGGCCACGATCCGGCCCAGCCGGAACTTCTGCACCAGCAGGACGTCGAACCGGTCGCCCGAGCCGAGCACCGCGTCGACGGTGCGGGCGAAGCTCAGGTCGCTCTGGCCCGCGTACGCCGACAGCGCCACGGCGGCGAACAGTACGGCGGCGAGCACCGCGGTCACCAGGGCGCCGCGCAGCGGCAGCAGCAGGGACAGCGGGCCGCGGCGCAGCAGCAGATGGCCCGCGGGCCGCTCCAGGGCCGCCGGGTCGTACGAGGGCGCCGTCGGAGGCGCGGTGGCGGTGTCGGTGCCGGCCCGCCGGGCCCGGTGGCGCGCCCAGGGGCCCCCGCGGCCGGCGGTCGCTCCGCCGCTGCCGCCCTCGCCCGCGACCGGCCCGGTCAGCCCGGTCGCCGCCATCCGCCGGGAGCGGACCACCGCGATCAGTACGGGCGCGCCGATGAGGGCCACGATCACGGACACCGGTGCCTCGAACGGCCGGGCCACCGTACGGGCGAGCACGTCCGCGCCGACCAGTACGGCGGCGCCGACCCCGCCGGCCAGGACGGTCTGCGGGGCGAGCCGGGGCCCGGTCACCGCCCGCGCGGCGAAGCCCGCCAGCAGCCCCAGGAACGAGATGGGGCCGGTCAGGGCCACCGCCGCCGCGGTGAGCAGGGTGACGGCCACCGCCGCTCCGGTGCGCACCACCGCCGGCCGGTGGCCGAGCGCCCGTGCCATGTCGTCGCCGAGGGCCAGCGCGGAGAGCGGCCGCAGGACGAGCGCGGCGACGGCGAGGCCCGCCAGCACCACGGGCGCCAGCCGCGCCAGCGCGTCGAACCCCTCCACGCCGGCGAGCGATCCCAGCACCCAGAACCGGTAGCGGTCGTACGCCTCGGCGGAGTTGACGATGAGGACGCTGGTCAGGCCGCCGAAGGTGGCCCCCAGCGCGGAGCCCGCGAGCACCAGCCGCATCGGTGAACCGCCGCCCCGGGCGCCGGCGATGAGCAGCACCAGCGAGCTCGCGACCACGGCGCCGCCGAAGGCCCAGCCCAGATACCCGTACGCGGTCTGCACGCCGAGGAAGGCGATGCCGACCACGACGCCCAGGGAGGCGCCCGCGTTGACGCCCAGCAGGCCGGTCTCGGCGAGGGGGTTGCGGGTCACGGCCTGGAGCAGGGCGCCGGCGACGCCCAGGGCGCCGCCGACGAGCAGCGCGGTCAGCGTGCGGGGCACTCGCAGATCACGCACCACCAGCGTCAGCCGGGCGTCCTGCCGGGCGCCGCCGCGGCCGAGGAGGTAGTCCAGGACGCGGCCGGGGCCGATCTCCCCCGCGCCCACGGACAGGGACACGCACAGCAGGGCGAGGAGGAGCAGGCCGAGGGCGATCGCCGCCGGGGCGAGGGACCGCGGCCGGCCGAGCGGTTCCGTGTCCCGTGCGCCGGGGCCGGGGCCGGGGCCCGGCCCGGGGCCGGACGGTGCGTCAGGGCCGGGCCGGGGCGCTGCCGACGAGGGGTCGTCGTGATCGGACGGTTGCGAGGGAGGTGCGGACCCCACGTGCGACAAAGGCATAAGGTAAGGCTAACCTAAGCGGCATCGCGCTCTTGATCGGGTGTCCGATGCCCCACGTCCGTCCCTCTCATGGCAAAGGCTCAACCATGCCGTCGCACAGCACCCCCGCCCGCTCCGCCCGCCTGCGCGGACTCCAGCTCCTCGCGGTGACCGGTGCCGCCGCCCTGCTGCTCACCGCCTGCGGCTCGGACTCCGGCGGCGACTCCGGCTCGGGCTCCGGCTCCGGGGACAAGGCGGCGAACCAGGCCGCCGGCGGCACCCGCACGGTCAAGGACGCCACCGGCAAGGCCGTGGAGGTGCCGGCCGCGCCCCAGCGGATCGTGACGCTGACCCAGGAGGACCTCGACGCCGTCCTGGCGCTCGGCATCACCCCGGTCGGCATCACCAACGGCCAGGGGCTCGACAAGCCCCCGGCCTACCTCGCCGACCGGGTGCGCGACGTCAAGGTCGTCGGCAATCTGCTCCAGCCCGTCATGGACAAGGTCATCGCCGCCAAGCCGGACCTGATCCTCGCCGGCGACATGCAGGACGAGCAGATGCTCAAGCAGTTGCGCGAGATCACCCCGGCGACCGTCGTCACCATGGCGCCCACCGACGACTGGAAGCTCTCCCTCCGCGGCATCGGCAACGCCGTCAACAAGCTGGCCAAGGCCAACGAGGTCATCGCCGGCTACGACGCCAAGGCCAAGAAGGCGGGCGAGGGCCTCACCGCGAACAAGGGCGCCGAGGTCAGCATCGTCCGCTGGAACCCGGACGGCCCCAGCTGGATGGAGAAGAAGCAGTTCGCCAGCGGCGTCGCCCTCGACATGGGCCTCAAGCGGCCCAAGGCCCAGGACAAGGACGGCAACGCGCACACCCCGCCGCTGAGCCTGGAGAAGCTCCAGGAGATCGACGGCGACTGGCTCTTCCTGAGCACCCTGACGGCCGACGCCCAGGAAGCGCTGAAGGACGTCCAGAAGAAGCCCGCCTACCAGCAGTTGGGCGCCGTGCGGAACAACCACGTGGTGACCGTCGACGGCTCCGTGTGGTCCACCCGCGGCGGCCCGCTGGCGGCCTCGGCGGTGGTCGACGACCTCACCAAGGCGCTCGCCTCCTGAACCGCGCGCCGTCCGAGCGGCTCCCTCCCGCGGCTCCCGTAGCGCGCCCGAGCGGCGCACCCGTACGCGCCCGAGCGGCGCGGCCGGGCCATCGACGGCCCGTGTCCGGCACCGGTTCCATGCCCCGGTGCCGGGCGCGGGTCCCCTCCGGGCCGACCCCGGGGCCGCGACGCGTGAAGCGCCCGGTCATCGCTCGTGAAGCGCCCGGTCACCGTTCGTGGAGCGGCCGGCGGGCGGCGGCCAGCAGGGACTCGGCGACCGAGGTGCGGGCGTAGAGCACGAAGCGCCCCGCCCGGTGGGCGCTGACCAGGCCCGCCTCGCGCAGCGCGGTGAGGCACTGGGACACCCGCGCCGGCGAAAGCCCCGTGCGCCGGGCCAGTTCCGTGGTGGCGGCCGGGGTCTCCAACTCGGCCAGCAGCAGGGTCCGCGAGCGGCCGAGCACGGCGGCGACGGCGTTGGCCCCCGTGACCGGCCTCGGCTCCCACAGCGTGCCCGTGCCGCGCGCCGGATACGCCAGCTGCGGCGGCTCCGGCGGGGTGACGCGGACGAACGGGACCGGACCGGTGAACGCCGAGGGGATCAGCAACAGCCCCGCGCCCGCCGTCCCCCGGGACAGCGGATGCCCCCGGCGGGCCAGCCGGAGCGCGTTGTCGTCCCAGCTCACCGACGGGTGCAGCGCGTTGAAGAGACGGCCCGCGCCGTGCTCGGCGACCTGCCGCGCCCGATGGAGGACATCGGCCTCCAGTACTGCTCGCACCCGCGCCCAGTACGGCGCCAACGCCAGCTCCCAGTAGGTCTCGATCTCCTCCACCAGCCGGACCGCGCGGGCCTCCGGCTCCGCGTACAAGGCCCGCGCCCTGGGGCCGAGCCGCCCCTGCTCGTGCCGCAGGCGGTCGAGATCCCGGCGTATCCGGTCGGCGGGAGCGACCCGAATCCGGTCCAGCTCCTCCGCGAGCGTGGGAGCCGGCCCGGCGGGCGCCGGATTGAGGAAGTCGGGAACGTACCCCTCGGGCGGGATCAGTTCGGCGAGCCAGCCCCGGTCGAGCCCGGCGGCCGCCAGCCGCGGCCGCACCTGATCGGCCCAGGTCCGGTGCACGGGGTGCGCGCGGCCGGAGCACAGCAGCCGGAAACTCGGCCCGACCTCCCACATCGGTGACACGGCGAAGCGCATCTGCGCCAGATCGCTCACCGAGAACGCCAGCTCCGCCAGCACGGTCCCCCCAAGGATTCAGCTATGCCTCAACCAGTGGCCCCACACCCTGTCCCACCCCGATCATCCCTGACATGAACAGAGAAACGATCACCGCGGCGGCATCGGGCACCTGGCACCTCGGCGACCTGCAGGTCAACCGGATCGGCTTCGGCGCGATGCGCCTGCCGCAGACCGGCGAGGCGCTCATCCCCGACGCCGTGCCCCGCGACCGCGACCAGGCGATCGCCGTGCTGCGCCGCGCCGTCGAGCTCGGCGTGAACCACATCGACACCGCCGCCTTCTACTTCTCGCCGCTGCGCTCCGCCAACGAGCTCATCAACCGGGCGCTGGCCCCCTACCCGGACGACCTCGTCATCGCCACCAAGGTCGGGCCGGGCCGGGACCCGGCCGGCCAGTGGCTGCCCCACGCCACCACCGCCGGGCAGCTGCGCGCCCAGGTGGAGGAGAACCTGCGCCAACTCGGCCGCGACCACCTCGACCTGGTGAACCTGCGCGTCCGCGGCACCGATTCGATCGCCGAGCGCTTCGGCGCCCTGGCCGAACTGCGGGAGGCCGGGCTCATCCGCCACCTGGGCCTCTCCAACGTCACCCCCGAGCACCTCGCCGAGGCCCGGGCCATCGCGCCCGTGGTCTGCGTACAGAACCAGTACGGCCTCGGGGTGCGGCCCGACCACGACGCGTTCGTGCGCGCATGCGGCGAACAGGGGGTCGCGTTCGTGCCGTTCTACGCGATCGCCGGCGCCGGGGGCGAGGCGGGAGCGAGCGGCACGGACGGCGACGAGGTGCTCGCCGTCGCGCGGGCCCACGGGGTGAGCCCGGCGCAGGTGCGGTTGGCCTGGACGCTGCACCGCGGGCCGCATGTGCTGGCCATCCCCGGCACCGGTGACCCGGAGCACCTCGCCGCCAACGTGGCCGCCGGCGCCCTGCGCCTCACCGAGGACGACCTGGCCGCTCTGGACCGCCTGCATCACGCCGGGGCGGCGACCTGAGCACGGGGGCGGGCGACCTGAGCACGAGGGCGTGACGCGCCTCCGGACCGCCCTCAGAGGGGCGTGACGGCCCGCAGCGTGGCCACCAGCGCGACGGCCGCGTTCAGCGACGACAGGGCGGAGGCCGCCGTACCGGCCGCCGCCACGAACGTCGCCAGCAGCACGGGCGCCGGCGCGGACGGCCAGAGGCCGGCCGCGGGCACCGGGCCGAGCAGCGCGGCCACGCGCCGCGGCACCGGGCCCGGGCCGGCGAAGGCCGCCAGCCCCGGGGCCGCGGCACGGGACACCAACGCCGCCTTGGCCACCGCCCGGGCCGTCAGCCTGCGGTCACCGACCTCCTGCGCCGCGCCCTCGTCCGCCCACCGCTCGGCCCCGAACGCCACCGCCGACCGCAGCGGCAGCAGAAACGGGTTCGCCCGGGCGGAGAGCTGCGAGATCAGCAACAGCCGGTGGTGACGGGCGGCCAGATGCGTGCGCTCGTGCGCGATCAGCGCTCTGCGCTCGCCGCCGTCCAGGCGGTCCAGCAGTCCGCGCGACACCACGACGCGGCCCGGCGAGCCGGGCAGCGCGTAGGCGTACGGCGTCGGGTCGGGCAGCACCGCCACCCCCGACGGCGCCGGCACGCCCCTGAGCGCGCGCCGCGCCCGCGACCGCACCCGCACATGCCGGCGCACCGTCACCGCGCAGCTCACCACCACGGCGGCCAGGGCCACGATCGCCGCCTTGCCGGCGACCTCGTCCCAGGGCACGGCCGCCCGCACCTCGGGATCGGACCAGCTGTCGGGCAGCGGATTGCCCGGCAGCTGGGCGGTGCCCACGACCATGAGCAGCGCGAGGCACAGCGTGCTGCACAGCGCGAGCACGGCCCCGACGGCCGTCAGCAGCCGGGTCGCGGCGCGCGGGTGCAGATGCCGCTCGGCGAGGCGGGCGATGGGCAGAGCGGTCAGGGGCAGCACGAGGGGGAGGAAGACGAAGACGCCCACGGTCAGCTCCGTCCCCGGGCGCGGTCGCGCGCGGGGTCTTCCGATACGGGGGCGCGGCGGCGCGCGGGGTCTTCCGATACGGGGGCGAGGTCCGGCCCGATCCCCGGTGCGGGGCCGTCCGGGGCGGCCTCGTCCAGCAGGCCGCGCAGCAGCCGCTCGTCGTCCGCCGACAGCCCGGAGACGAACCGTGCCAGCACCGCGCCCCGGTCGTCCTCCCCGTCCAGCAGCCGGCGCATGCGCAGGGCGGCGAGCCCCGCGACGTCCGAGGTGGGCAGCCACAGGAACGAGCGGCCGGCCCGGTCGCGGGAGACGGCGCCCTTGGCGTGCAGCCGGGAGAGGATCGTCATCACCGTCGTGTAGGCCAGGTCGCCGCCCAGTCGCTCCTGCACCCAGGCGGCCGAGACCGGGCCGTCGGCCCGGCGCAGTGCCTCCAGCACCTGGGCCTCCAGTTGGCCTTGCCCGCGGCGGCGCGGGCGTGGCCGGTCGAGCGGTTCGCCTCCGCTGCCGTTGTTGTCCGGGCGTACGGCCCGTTCCCTCCTCGCCACGCGACGATCCTATGCCCGCCCTCCGGGCGGGTTCGTGCGGTGGCCCCTCCGGGGTGGTTGGCGCGACGTCCGCGTTGTGGGTCGTCCGTGACGTGACCGTCGCTGCGTTTCCCGGCCTTCGGCGCGGGCCGGTTTTCCGCCGTGAAGGGGCGATGCGGTTTTCCCGGCCGTCGGCGCGCCCCCCCCGCCCCGCAGGGGCGGGTTTTTAGCCCCGTGCTTCGGCCGCCACAAGCTTTTCCCGCCCCTCCAGGGCGAGACCCCTGTCC
>NZ_JBPQTV010000074.1:0-23628 GCF_051386515.1 Streptomyces sp. URMC 123
GGAGGGCGGCGCGGTCCCGAACCGCTCACGGAACTTCAGGCCGAGGAAGCTCGCCTGGCCCTTGTACAGGTTGAGCAGGATTTTGTACGCGGTCCTGCCGAGGATGTGCTCCTCCTCGTCCGGGCCCTCCGGGAACGGGAAGTACTTGGGCGCGGAGATGTACGGGGCCGAGGTGATGCCGCCCTTCCTGGTGGCGCGGTAGGAACTCTCCGCGTCGTAGATCGCGGCGTTCATCATCGCGGCGGCCCGGGCGATGGGCCCCGGCCCGCCGCCCTCCCTGCGGATGACCTCCAGCAGCACGTCGTTCCAGTAGATGACCGGATCGTCGATGGGATGCGGCGGCAGCGCGGCGTGGGCCGGCTGCGGGGCGACGGTGAGGGCGCTGCCCGTGGCGGCGAGCACGGCAACCGTGGCCAGCGCGCGCCGCCACCTCACAGGGCTTCGCCGGACGGACCGGCCGGTTCTCTTGGACATGACGAACATGACCCGATTCCCCCTAAATGCGCCGTGGTCGAGACGCCACCGGGCCGGTGGCGGTGCGATCGTCGCCCGTGGGTCCGCCGCCGGGGAATAGCGCCCGCGTCCGCTCCAGAAGGAATGGCCCATTCCTGGCCAGTACATGACTGGATGTAATGCTGGTCTGTACCTGGCCTGCAGCCCCCCGGGCCGAATGCGGTCCCCCCCGGGCCGGCACGGCGGCCACCCCAGCCGGAAGCCGCCCGGAAGCGGTGGAGGCCGCGGCCCAGGCGAGTTGTCCAGGTAGCCGGCTTCGCCGGTTGCACGGACGCGCCGCAGGCCCTCGCCAGCCGGCTCGCCCGGCGGCTGGCGTGCCAGATGCGGCCGGGCGGGCCGATCACTGCCCCGGTCGGCTGGCTGCTGGCCCGTGGCCTTCCGCAGCGCCAGGAGGCGACCGCCACGGCCTGGGGCAAGGCCCGTACGGGGGCGCAGGGCGGCGCCCGGCATACCGCCGCAGCGAAGGCCCGTGCCAAAGCCGCGGCCGCGCCGCCGGCCCCCACTGCACCGGCGGCGGCCGTCCTGCCCGCACCACGGCCAGCCCCCTGGTGCCGGAGCCGGCCGCCGCCGGCTTCCTTCCGCACCCCGTCCTCGCGCACACCGTGCTGCTGTCCGCGTTCGCCCGCCAGGTGCCGGCCGCCGCGCCCGGCGAGCTGGCGTTCGCGGTCCGGCTCACTGCCGCCGAACCCGAGGCACCTGGTCCTGGGCCCGGGGAGCGTACGTTCCGCCGGAGTGGTCCCGGCGCGCCTCGGTCCGGCGATACCGTGGTGGGGCCCGCCCGTTCCGCGCCCTCCGGAGCCCTTGATGAGCGAACAGCCGGCCCCCGCCGACATCGCCCGGCAGCAGCTGGACCCCGCGGCCGCCGAGGCTGTACGCGCGTACGCCGCCCGCACCCGGGCCGCCGCCGACCAGTTCGCCGGCGTCCTGGAGGAGATCGCCGCCAACGGCCTGCCGTCGGTCGAGGAGTGCACCCCCTGGGAGGAGCTGCGCGAGCAGCACCTCGCCCGCCTCGCCCGCCAGCGCCCGGCTGTCGCCTGATGGCCCCGCAGCACGGCCCCCGCCGCGCCCGGATCGCGTTCTCCGACTCCGCCGCCAAGCAGCTGGAGAACATCACCAACGAGGCGGAGCTCCACGCCCTGGACCGCGCCCTGGTCGTCGTCTCCGTCGACCCCGACGTCGGCGAGCCGATCCCCGGCGACACCGCCGGCCCCCAGCTGCGCCAGTACACCGACGACATCGAGCAGGTGCGCGTCCTGTACTTCGTCACTGCGCTGCGCACCGTCGTGGTCGTCGCCTACATCGAGGTCTAGCCGTCCAGGCCGGCGCTCCGCACCGGCCTCGCACCCATCACCGCGGCACCGCGCGCCCCGGGAGCCCGTGGGCCCGAGAGTCCGCCCTGCGCACTCAGAAGCAACAAAGCCCGCGTTGCAGGTCCCCGTCAGCCCGGGTCAGCCAGCACGGCCTGGCACCCCAGTGACACCCCGGCGCGCGGTGGAGCGTCAAGGAGGCACAGCCGTGGGTGCTTCGACCGGGTGAGGGCATGCGCGCGGCGCTGGGCGTCCGTACCGCTTCTGTGAGGTGGCGAGGGGGGCCGCACCGGTGCGGCCCCCCAAGGGCCACCGGGGGGCCAGACCACCGCACCGCATCGTCCCGCACCGGGACGCCCCCGGCCCCGCTGGCGGGCAGGCCGGGGCCGCGGCCCCCTCGCGACGGCGCGCCCGGCAGACCACCACGGAGAAGACCCGCGCCAAAGCCGCGGTCGCGCAGCCGGCCCCCGCCGCACCGGCGGCTGCGGCCGTGCTGCCCGCGCCACGCCCGGCCTCCGTGGTGCGGGTCTGCCACGTCGTGGCCTTGAACCTCGGCGTTTGCACCGGCCGCGAGTGGTGGTGATCGACGTGGCCGGGTAGGCGACCATGGGGCCTCCCCCGGCGGTGTGGCGACGTCCGGCCGATGCTGCCGCCACCGAGGGCACTCCTGCTCGATACGGGTGAGGCACGACGTTGCCGCCGAGTACCGTCGTAGTCAGCGACCACGAGGAGGTCACCGTGACAGCCCAACCCGAGCACTCCGGCGCCCACTCCCCGCCCATGGGCACGGTCGCCGAGCTGCGCAGCGCGCTCAGCACCTGGGGGCTCCCGGAGGACCTGGCGGCGTTCGAGGCAGAGCTGGACGCTGCCGACCTCGACGACCTGACTCACGTCCGCGAGATCATCCAGGCGTACCGGCACCGCGTGCTCATGCGCCAGGACCTCCAGGCCGTGGCCGCGATCACGCGCACCGCGGACGACGTCGAAGCCGAGCTCCGCCGCAAGCTCCAGGAGACGGCCGGCCGGTGACCCACGCGTTCTACAGCGACTCCGCCGAGAAGATCCTCGCCGAGCTCACGCCGAGCGAGCGTGCCGCGGTCGAGAGCGTCCGGCGCTCGCTGGAGGCCGATCCCGAGCAGGGCCGCATCCTCCCGGACGCCGGCCCCGGCTCGCACTCCTACGTCGTGGAACTGCTCCCCGAGCGGACAGCCGGCCGCGGAATCTCCGTCGTGCACCGCTACCACCGCCATCTCGACGCCTGCCTGATTCTCTGGCTCATCGCCGGCCCCTGACCGCCTGACGAGCGTGGTGCCCGAGGTGCGGGGCCCCGCACGGCGTTCGGGTCGGCGCCAGCGGCGAGCGCAGAAGCCGTGGCCGGCCCGTACGCGGGCGCGAGTCAGAATGGGGCTCGGGAGAGCCGTGGGCGGCGCACTGACCGCCGAACGGCCTGGACGCCCGAGGCCGCCGAGGTCTCCCCCCGCGCTGCGCGTCGTACGCCCTGCGTGTCCTGCTGCCCGGCTCCGTGCCCACGCCTGAGCCAGCCGGCGTCGACGCCCTGGCGGCTGCAGCCGCGCCCGCCGGTCCGGCCAAGGGCGACGGCGTGCAGGGGTGCCGGCGGGCCCTCGAAGCGCACGGCGCGCCCGCACCGGCGCGCCGGGTAAACCGGGGCATCCACGGAGACGGTGGAGCGGCGGAACAGGGCGCTCCTCGAGTCACCCACCGCGTCGTTCCCGCGCCCGAACCGGGCCCGGGCCGCGGGCCGGCCCACGCTCGAGACCGCTCGTGCCGAGCGCCGCCGCCATCCGCGCCGTGGCCCTGCGCCGCGCGTCGGCCGCGGAGGCCGCGGTGCGCTGGCTGGGCGTTGACGACGGCTCCGAGGACGCGTACGCCACCCTCTTCGTGCCCGGGCCGGTCGGTGTCACGCTGCACGGTGGAGTTCGCGGGCCGGCTCCGCCACGCCCAGGTGCGGCCCCCAGGTCGTGTTCCTTGCGGGGTCAGGTATCACCCAACCGCGCGGACAAGGCGGCGCGGAACTCCGGAACGTCCAGCCCGCACTCGCGCAGCAGTGCGACGCTGGCCTCGTCGTTGTCCATGATCAGGGCCAGCAAGTGGCTCGAGGTGAAGTGCTTCTTGGTGTAGCTCTGGGAGAGCTGGAGGATGTGCTCCATCGCGATGGACCACGGGATCTCTCGTTTTCTGGGCGGCTTGCCGGCCAGGTGACCGGCCGCCAGCGCCGCGTATAGGGCGGAGTACTCGACTCCCGCTTCCTGCAGCAGGCTGCTCGCGTCGCTCTCATGGTGAGCGATGCTGAGCAGCACGTGCACGGGGAGGACTTCGTCGCGGTGCAGGGACCGGACTTCGGCGGGGGACCGTGCGAGATCTCGAACCGCATCCTCTGCCATCAATTCAGGCATGTGATCAGCATTCCGTTGCGTCGAGTTCGCCGTCGACCGTAGTGCCGCCATCGGCTCCCAGCGATGACCGGGAGCAGGATCTCGTCCTTGAGGACCTGACCCGCGAGCAGTCCTGGACTGGCGCCCAATTCTTGAAGATTCACCACAGTCCTGCGCACGGCCGTTGTCGCCCGTTCTTCGGCGCGACCGCCAGCCCGGCGGCCGACCGCATGTCTCCTTGTACGGTCGGCCGCCGGTGGAGTTTGAGCCGTCGACCAGTTTTGACCTAGGCCGAATAGCTCATTCTACGGCGTTGCGCGCATGCGTCACGTCACACCACAGTGCAGCGTTCGAACGTTGCTTACGGCCTTTGAGGGGCCGTCCGGAAAACCGACGATGTCGGCGTCGACGACTATCCGGAAATCGTGCCTTGCAATCATGTTAGTGCACTTCCAGCTGGCGGTCGCCCTCTTTCCCCGGCCGCCACCTGGCCTAACCGTCTTGACTGCCGTATTGAGGGTTGTCCACCAGTTTCCGCCGGCCCTGACCTGCAGCTCAGTTGTGATCTTGGCGTGTGTAGCCGGTCCGCTGTTCTTAATCCAAAAGCCATGCCCGGAAATAGTCCCCGGGTAGTCGTGCGAGTGGTGGACGTTTTCTGCCCTGGCCACGAAGGGGTGCGGGGCGGAGGATGCCTCCTCTCGATAGCTGTCCGTTATGGAAACGCTGGGTTCGTCGGCCTGCGCTGGCATCGTTGAGGCACCAGTCACTAAGGCGGCTAACGCGACCGCTGCGGCACCGGTACGTATTCGCACGAAGAGTTTCCTCTCTTGAGTTGCGTACTCGGCTTCCAGAAAGGACTCAAACATATTTCCGTCGTTTGCGCACTCATTCCCAATCGCGGGGGCTGGAAAGTAATAGTTCATTGACTGGTTCGACGGTCTTGCGGGCCAAGGTAAAGCTCTTCACGCGCCCGGCCTCGTGACACAATTCCCAGGTCAGGCGTTGACGTTGGTCGTATGGCCTGGAATCGGACACAAAGCCATGCAGAACCGCCGTGATCATATTCAGAGGTGCGAAGGTACCGAGATCGGCCGGGGGGTGGCTCCGGCAGCCACGACTAAAAAGATCACAGAAGGAGGGCGGGTCTCGCCGCGCGACTTTCTATTCCCTTTATGGGTGCTCATCGCATATTGGGAGAAAACCCTGCGTCTTCCCAGAGAGCAGCCTGCTCGGGGCATACTTTTCACTGGGCCGGCCGTGTGCCCTGCCTGGCGTGATGCCAGAACCGGCCTTGGCCAGGCAAGCGCGAGCGAGAGGGGCCGGTATGACGGTGGTGACCCGCTTTGTCACGCATGTCGACCTGGACGACGAGAACACGTACGGTCAACAGGTTTCGATGTCGGCACGGCTGGAGGTCAGCCTCGCGGACGGGCGCAGTCTGGTGTTGCTCTCGGATCGAGGCTGGGCCTCAGCAGGGGGTGGGGAGAACGCGCAGGCCGACCTTCGAGCAACGGCCTCGGTAGAGGACATCGAGACGACTGCCCGGATGGTCGTTGGTCCTGACGAGCCGCTCGAAGGCCGCACGTACGAGGAAACAGACGCCAGTTACTGGGCGTTTCTGGCACGGATTCTCCAGCATGAGGGGGTGGAGGTGGACCCCCAGGAGCTGAAGCAGCTGCGGCACGACGTCGTGCTCAGCGAACGCCTTCGAGAGTGGGTCTCTTGACGGCTCGACGCCCGATCATTAGGGCGCCTGTCTCCGTGGTGCCGCCGCCAACAGCGACCAGGAGCTAAGAGCTCGTCTTCGAGGACTCACTCGTGGCCATCTCCTGGACTGGCGCGTGCGTACGGTCGGCCCATGCAGGCCGTACGGCTGGAGCAGCCGCGTACGGGCCGCGGCCCTGTACGGAGGCGGCTGCCGGCATCGGGGGAGCGCCCGGACCCGGTGCCGGCGAGCTGCACGGCTGAGAGAGGGCAGCCGGCTTCGCTCGGGCCGACTCCGGCAGGCGCGAGCACTCGCCGGGTGCGGCAGACTGCCCGGATGACTTCCGCGTCCCCTCAGCCTCATCGCGAGCGCCCGCTGGGCCGACCGCTCAGTTCCCTCATCCCGCAGGGCACACCGGCCTCAGCGGCCGAGCAGGCGATGGCCTCTCTCGCGGCCGTGCAGAGCGTGCCGGTGCCCGCAGGCGTGCTGCAGGCCGCGGTGGTGCTGCTGGAGGAGAACGCGCGGACCGGGGAGGAAACGGTGCGCGCCGCCGCGGCCGCGACCGCCGCTTTGCTGCGGACGGCGCTGGCAGCACCACTCGAGAGGTAGGCCGGCCCCCGGCCGGGCGGTAACCAGGCATGCTCGTCCTGACCGGCATGCCGCCCACGACGGATAAGTGATCAACGCGGGGCTCCCCCACCCCCGCCGGCGCTTGGGCCGGTGGAGCCGTGGGGGCCGGGCTCAGCCGTGGGGTGGCCGGGGGGCCGGCTGCGCGAGCCGTTCAGCGGAGCGGCACACATCGCACCCGCGGCCCCCGGGCCAGGCCAGGGCCTCGCGCGCTTCGTCGGTCGTCAGCGTCGGGGGGATTGTGGCGGCGCGCCAGCAGGTCTCGTGGTGGATGGCGACCGGCCGGGGCCCGCTGGAGGTGTAGGCGAAGCGCAGGGGCTCCACGCTCCACCGGCCGCTCGCCTCCTCCGTCACGGGCGCGGGGCGGCCGGTACGGGCACGGGTGATCACCGCCGGGTGCCGACGGATGGGAACGCCGCGGTAGGAGGCATCCGGGCGGGGGGAGACGTGCGTGGCCGGCACGCAGAAGTGGGTGTCGGCCGGCTCGGCCACATCCCGCCCGCGCACGACAGCGTGCGCCCACAGCGGCAGCGTCACGTCGTAGAACCACTGCCCCTCGCGGCTTTGCCACCGGCCGCGCAGGTAGGCGGTGACGCTCTGGCCGTCCGGGAGATGGACGGTGACCGGTGGGCCCGGCTCGGGCGCGGCGGCCGGCGCAGGGCGCTCGTCCATGCCGGACCTACGGGGCCGGGGGGCCGGCGGCGACCCGCTCGCTGCCATGGTCGCCATGAGCGTGCTTGAGCGCCATCCGGGCCTTCACCCGGTCCGGGCCCTCCAGCGTCGCCCAGAACGGATGCGTAGCCACGGTGATCGACAGCTCCTGCGCGCGCTGCCGCAGCTGCGCGACGAGCTGCTGCTCTTCGTCCGTCCAGCCGGGCGAGTCGGGGCGTTCGACGTCGCGCCAGTAGCCCTCGGCCTGCGTCTGGCGGAAGCCCGGCAGCGGCTCCACCGACCAAGGCAGGCGCGCGCACACCTCCTGCAGCCGGGCGCGGACCTCGTGGAGCTCGCGCTGGGCCTGGAGGAGATCGGCGGGGAAGTCCATACCGGACGTGGAGGGGGCGGATTCGGCCATGGCTCAAATGATACGCCTGTTCGAATTGCTGTCGTGTAGCGGCACGCCGCCGCGAACGGCTGTCTGTGACGGTCGGCGATAGATGGCGGGCGGCCGGGACATCACCGCAGGCCCTGACCTTGCTGGCCAGCGGTATATGGCGGTGTCGGCCGGTCGTAGTTGGCGAGTTGGGACGCAGATTCCCCTCGCGCTGGAGAACATCGCAGGTCACCGCCGTCTCGCGCGGCGCTCGCCAACTATCGGCGGCCATTCGCCATCTATCGCCGACCGTCACATCGAGGGCGAGGCGCCGGCGGCGATCCACCCAGCGGCACACGGCCGCTCACAACCGCGGCGCTGCGTCGCGTCCGTGCGGTCGCCCGCCGGGCGGGAAAGGGCTTCCTCAGCAGCGCCGGCGCCGCGATATCGTGGGGGGCCTGATGACCGCCGCATTTCATGATCTGGCAGGAGAGCCGCGCGTGGCTGAGGACCCCATCGCTCAGAGCGAGATCGCCGCTCTCACCCGGCGCTTCGAGCAGGGTCAGGAGAAGACCGACCGTGAGTTCGGGATCGTCAAGTCCGACCTCACCGCCCTGCGGCTCCAGGTGGGCAACCTTGATCAAAAGGTGGACGGTCTCGAGCAGAAGATCGGCGAGATCAGCGAGAAGATCGACCGCAACCAGGCTCAGATCCTCGAGATGCTCGCAGGGCTGATCGGCAAGAACGCAGGCTGATCAGCACCCCCGTCGCTGCAGGAAGGGCTCGGACTCCAATGATGGGGTCCGAGCCCTCCCTCTATGGCGCCTGCCGGCCCCCGTGAGCGATGCGCCCGCGACCCCGTGCCGACCGGGAGGGCGTGCTGGGCGCGAGGAGAAGCTCCCCGGGCCGGCCCCCCCGGGGGTACCCGGGGGCCCGGCTTTCAACTGCTCGTGTCGGGCAGGGGGGCGTTGGGGCAGGTGCGGGCGAGGTCGGTGAGCACCTGCTTCTCGCGCTCGTCGACGCTCAGGTGGTTGTCGCGCTTCACCATGACCCACTCGGTCAGGTAGCGGCAGGTGGCCGGCTCGTACGGCGGCATCCACTGGGCCGGGTCCTTGTCGGCTTTTTGCCGGTTGGAGCGCGCGGTGACCGCGACCAGGTGGTGGGCGGCCTCGAGGTTGTTGGCGTAGGCGACACGACGCTGGTGATCCCACCGCCAGGCCCCCGAATCCCACGCCTCGGCGAGCGGGACGAGGTGGTCGATGTCGATGCGCTCGCTGGGATATTCGTTGTCGTAGTAGCTGTACCAGAGGCCCCCGCTGAGCGTGCACCGGCCCGTGACCGTCGGGGCCTGCACCGCCTCTTCCAGCAGCACCTCGGCCCGGGTGTTGCAGCCGTCCTTGTCCGCGTCGATCCAGTCCCCAAACTCCCGGGCCCGGTGATAGCCCTCCCGGTGCTCTTCCTCCACCGGCAGCGCCGCGATCGCCTCCTGCAGCGGCACACCCGCCACCGCCCGCCCCACCGCGACCGCTCCTGGCGCCGTGGCGCCGGACGCCGGGAGTGCTGCCCCCAGGATGGCCGCGGCCGCCGCCACCACTGCCACACCCCTCCACCCGCCCCGCATCACCATGCCGTGACTCCCCTCCACGCTCTCGGCCCAGACCACCTGGGTAGCGGGGCGAGCAGGGGGCTGGCCGGGCAGGGGTGCGGGCGTCACCCGGGGGAGCGGCGAAGTTCACCGGAAGAAACGGTCACCCGGGCCGGCTGTGCGAGTAGTCCGCGCGAGGACAGGCCGGAGGCGGCGACGGGCCGGTCTAGGCGCGGGTGTCCAGCCGGGTGCGGCGGGTGCGGACGAGGCGCTGCCAGCGGGCGCGTACGGCGTCGGGGCCCTCGAGCCAGATGGCCGTGGAGGGGGCGGGCAGCGGCAGGCCGGCCATCCAGTGGGCGATGTCGGTGGTGTAGGCGTAGTCGCCGCTGCTGGTCAGCGCGCGGAGCCGGGCGATCGTCGAGGGCAGGTCGTGGTGTTCGTCGCGGACGGCGTGGTGGAAGGCCAGGGCCAGCTCCAAGGTGGCCTCGACGGCGGGCAGGCCGGCGACGGCGAGGTCGGTGCGCAGGACGTGCGCGCGGTCCGCGACGTCTGCGGTGCCGGCGTCGCGGACGAGTGCGGCGATCTGGCTGGTGAGGCGGGTCGCCCGCAGGTCGAGCCCGTCCAGCAGCAGCCGTGCGAGCTCGAGTTCGTCGTCGGCCCGCTCGGGGTCGGTGAAAGCGACGGCGAGCGCGAGGTGGGCCTGGACGGTGGCCCGCTCGCCCGCGACGCCGTGCTGCTCGGCCTCGGCGCGTGCGGCCTCGTAGGCGGCCACGGCCCGGTCGATGTGGCCGTGGGGCCACCACAGGTCTCCCATGACCCGGTGGTGCCGGCCTTCCCAGCCCAGGGTGCGGGCGGTCTCCATCGCGGCGGGGAAGTCCCCGCGGATGCGGGCGAGGTGGGCCAGCCCGCGGCGTGCCGCGGGGGCGAGGCGGCCGCCGCCGGCGGCGACGCGCTGCATCCCGGCGCGGGAGGCGTCGTTGCGCCCGAGGTCGCGCTGGGCCTTGGCCAGGTAGTACGTCGCCATCTCGGTCAGGTCGGCGGGGAGCAGGCCGGCGGTGATGAGCGCGGTGAGGCGTTCGGCGGTGCGCTCGCGGTGTTCGTGCTGGCGGCGGGCGAGGGCGGCGAGCAGCTCGACGAGGGCGTCGGCCGGTGTGTGCGGGCCGGCGCCGGCTGGCTCGTCGGGGGAGGGGGAGGCGAGGGGCTCCCACACGGAGTCGCTGATGTAGGCCCAGGCCGCCTCCGTGAGCCAGCCCAGCTCGAGGTTGAAGTCCCGGGCCAGTGTGAGGCCCTGGCGCAGGCAGCCGACCAGCAGCATCCGGCCCTGGCCAGTGGCGCCGGTCCACTGGGTGCCGAGGGCCGCCAGGGCGCGCTCGGCCGCCCGCTGCCAGTCGCCATCCGTCCAGCGGTCGTCGGTGGCGTCGTCGGCGCTGCGGATGGTGGAACGGATCAGACCGTGCAGGTGGTAGGGCCACAGCCCGAAGACGTTCTCGCGGACGAACGGCCGCTCGATCAGCCGCTGGGCCGGTGCCTGGTGCAGCAGGCCGGCCGCGGCGGTGGCGAGGGTGAGGTCGAAGGCGTCCAGCAGGGACACCGACCGCAGGACGTGGCGTTCGTCGGGGGTGAGGTCGGACAGGGTGCGGGCGATCAGGGCGCCGAAGTCGTGGTCGAAGTCGGCCGGGACCGGCTCGCGGGTGCGGCGGATCTCCAGGAAGCGGAGCACCGACAGGTCGAGGTAGAGGGGCAGGCCGTGGGAGCGGTCGGTGATGACCTGGCGGATCTCGCCGCTGATGAGGGGCTGGCCGTCGCGGGAGAGCCGGCGGGCGAGGTAGTCCTGGCAGTCCTCGGGGGAGAAGTCCCCGACCAGGACCTGCCGCCCGCGCCCTCGTACGGCGCCTGCTGCGCGCGCGGCCGGGATCGCGGAGGCAGGCGCGGCCAGGCCGGGCCAGGCGAGAGGCCCGGTGTAGTCGAGCTGGCCCTGCAGGGCGGGATCAGCCCACTGCAGGCGCGAGCGGCCGGTGACGATGAAGAAGGCGTTCGGCATCAGCCACACCACCCGCTGGATGAGGCGCTCCAGGTCGCGGTGGGTGCGGTCGCCGACGTCCTCGAAGGTATCCAGCAAGATCACCGGCGTGACGCGCTTGTCCGCCGGCAGCTGGCCCAGCTCCCAGGCCAGCAGGTGCGGATAGAAGGACAGCGCCTCGACGTCGGGTTCGGCTTCCAGGAGGTCGGCGAGCCGCGCGCACCGGGCGAGTGCACGGACGGTCTGCCGCCGCTCCCGCAGCGCCCTGACGAGGGAGCCGGTGATCTGGCCGATCGCCGTACCGACGGCGCCGGGCAGGAGAAGGGCCTGGGCGACGTCGGCCAGCGCCGACTGCATCTGTTGCGGCATCGCCTTGCCGAAGCGGCCGGCCAGGCCGCCGCGGCGCAGGTACTCCTCCAGCGGCTCGCCGGGGTGCTGCTGCTCCCAGTACCGCCTCAAGGCGATGTCGAAGGCGGGCAGCGGTCGGCCGAGCGTGCTGAGCGCGGCCCGGATCGTCAGCACCAGGTCCTCGAACGAGGTGCCGGCCGAGCGGGAGAGGTCGATCCGTACGGGCAGGACCCGCTCACCGGCCCAGGTCGGCTCGCCCCACTGCGCGGGCCGCTGGTCGGCGCCGGCCAGCGCGGCCTCGAGCTTGCGCGACAGCGTCGTCTTGCCGATGCCGCCGACCCCGTGGAACACCATGAGGTGGTCGCGCGGCGCCTCGAGGTCCTCGACGTCGAAGGCGGGATCGGCGGTGCGCTGGAGGTGGCCGGTGAGCGCGGCCGCTACGAGTTCCCACTGCATCTGGCGGTTGGTGAACGCCTCCCCGGCCTGCAGGCCCGGGTCGTTCGTGCTGAACAGCGCCCGCAGATCCCGACCTGCCACGCCCACCCCCCGAATCGGTGATCACTTTGGGGTCAACCTATGCCCCCGTACGGCTTCTTGGGGAAGCATCCCCCGGATGCTCCAGGACGCGAAGACGTTCCCGCCCCGAAGGTGGCGCGTCGCGGCACGGTGTCATCGGAATCGGCCAGGGAGACAATGACCATTTCCCGTCAAGATCAATATGAGGGTGGTAGTCGTGTCCGACATCCCCAACAACGACTTCTCCGGCCTGGACGGCGGTGGTGAGCAGGCCGCCGAAGACCTCATCCAGGAGGTGGTGAACTGGTACAACACCCAGCTGCTCGCCGCTCGCCGCGCGCCGGTGCCCGACGAGGAGCGCATCGAGGAGCTCAAGGCCGGCCGGGAGGCCGCGCTGGCTGACCGAGCGCAGCTGGCGACGGCCGATCCGCGGGAGGCGGACCGGATCGCCGCGGTCTACGCGGCCCGGCTGCAGGAGCTCAAGGAGTCGTAGCCGAAGGCCCTCTGCACGGCCGGCAGGTGCCGACGGCGCGGGTGCGGCCGGTCGAGCGGGGCCGGCTGCGCCTTCGGCGGCATCAGGGGCCGGGCGAGCGCGGCGATCTCGTCCAGCTCCTCCCGGTAGCGCGGCAGCGCCCGGCGCAGGCCCTGGTGCAGGCTCAGGAAGGCGGCGGCCTCCTGCTCGGTGTAGGGGCGCTGCCGTTCCGCGGCCAGCGCCCACGACGCCCGCCCCGCCCCGCCGTTCTCGTGGCGCAGCAGGGCCTGGCCGTCGCGTCGGATGACGGTGATGGCGGTGATCTGCGGGTGCTGCTCGGCGACGGCGACGACGTCGGTGAGCGCGCGGAAGCACGCATCGTGCCCGAAGCGGCTGGTGAACCGGCCGGTGCCGCCGAGCTGCAGGGCGCGGGCGTAGCGCAGCGCGGTGGAGAGCCGGCTGTCGGCTTCGCGGACGGCCAGGACGACGAGCTCGACCGGGTAGCCGCTGGCCGCGTACGGCAGCGCGCTGGCGAGGAACTCCTCGGCGCTGCCGGGGGCGGCCTCGATCAGGACGTCCCCCCTGCGGTCGCGGACGTACTGCTCGGCGCGGGCGAACCAGGCGCGGTAGTCGGCGCGGATCGCCGCCCCGGCGCTGCGGGGATCATCGCGCAGCAGCTGGAAGTAGTCGGGGTGCTGGGCCTTGAGGTCGTCGCCGACGAGCCGGGTCGTGCCCGGGCGCATCGCCCGGCGCACCATCCGGGCAGCCAGCAGCTTGCCCGCACCGGGCTGGCCGAGCACGTAGACCGCGCACGGATCGTCGCGGGGCACGATGCCGCTGAGGTACGACGGGGCGATCAGCTCGTCGAAGACCCAGCGGTGTTCCTCGGCCGACAGCCGGTGGTAGTCCACGCCCGGCGCCCGCCGGCGTGGCTGGGCGATGCGGCGGACCGGCTCGGCGAGCGCGGCGGCGCGCTCGGCGTCGCGCTGGACGGCCAGGCGCCGGTCCTCGCAGGCCAGTTCCCGGTGCAGGCGCTGGTCGGCCCGGGCCAGGTCGCGGCGGAAGACGGCGGTCTCCTGGGCACTCCAGGGTCGGCAGCGCTCGTACGCCACCGCCCGCTCGGCCGCCGGCCGACGCCGCCACACCCCGCCCGTGAGCTCGTTGTCGTACAGCACCGTGCTGTCGCGCCGCACGACGGTGATGCGGTCGGCCAGCTGCTCGGTCTCGATGACCGCCAGGGTCTGGAGCATCTGCTGGGCGCAGGCGTCGTGGTTCTCCCACGACACGTACCGGCCGCCGCCGGTGATCGCTTCGGACAGGAAGCGGTCCACAAGGCCGAGCTGGCTCCACGCCTCCGGCGTCGCCACGGCCACCACCTCGACCCGGTGGCCTGCCCGCCGGTACGCGGACGACGACGTGCGCCACTCCTCCGCGTCAGCGAGGGAGGACTCGACCACCGCGTCGAACCCGTGCCCGCGGACGTGATCCTCGACCGCGGCCTGCCAGCGGCTCGTGTCCGGGCGCACCCTCACACCAGCGGTACGGACATCGGCGGCCAGGAGCTCGCCGTACCGGCGGTGCGCCGCCTTGTACCGGTCCCGTGCGATCCGCACAGCTCCGCCCCGGCGGTCCAGTACCGCCTCGACGAGATCGGCGATCCCGGTCTTGCCGGCACCGGGCTGACCGCCCACGACCACCACGACCGGCCGCTCCTGGCGCACAGCGCCCTCCGTGGCAGCCGGAAGGATGATCCCTTCCAGGACGTCGTCGGCGGTGTCGCCGGGCCAAGCGGCCGGTACAGCCTCCCCCTCGCTCACGTACGTCTCCTCGCTGGTGGCATGAAACGGCGGCAGCGGAAACCGGGCTCGATCTTCAGCGCTCGGACAATAGCAGCAACGAGCGATCGATGGGCGATTAACGAGCCTTTCAATATGCGATTGAGGAGTGGTTCGCGAGCGGTTCGGGTAGGGTGGGCGCCCGGAGGTGACCCCTGTGCCCACAGAGGAAGAGGACCTGTTCCGCGCTGTCGACGCGCTGCTCGAGCAGGTCAGCCAGGACCCGCTGCCACCCCCCGCAGAGCGCAAACGCCTGCGCATCGCCGCCGGCCTGGGCCAGAGCCAGATCGCGAAGGCACTGGGCACCCGCCGCGAGACCGTGATGGCTTGGGAGTCCGGCAAGACAGAACCGCGGCCGCCCAAGCGCGCCGCGTACGCCCGACTCCTGGAGGGCCTCGCCGCGCGGTACCCCACCCCCGCCACGGACGCTCCGGCCGCCGTCGGCGGGCCGCACGTCCCGCCGGCGATGGCGCCCACCGACGAGCACCGGGCGAAGGAAGCCGGCGGGGCGGCCGTCCCCCCGACGTTCGACCCGCCGCCCGCGCCGTCAGTCCCTGCCGGCCCTGCGGCTTCGGCGCCGCGAGCCCCCGAGGCCCCGGCCGCTCCCGCGCCCCCGACCGCGAGCAGCACCAGGCGGCCGGCGCCGACCTCGTCACGGCGCCCGAGCGCGCGGAAGGCGGCCCCGGCCGGCACCCCGGCGGGCGGCAGTGACCCGCGGTTCGAGAACGGTCCGCTGGCGGTCGTCGACGTCGACGACGACGGCCACGTGGTGGCGTACTGCGTCGGCGGCCTGGTCCTGGACGTGCCGGCCAAGACCCTGCCCGCGCTGGTCGACTGGACGATCACCGAGGCCAGGCTCGGCCAGGCCCGCCTGCACCGCCACGGCATGGACGCCGACCCCGTCCTCGTCCTCACCACGGCCGCGCTGGAGCGCTACGGGCTGCCCGCCGACCTGTCGCCGGAGGAACGGCGCGCCGGTCGGCTCGCGGCCGGCCACAAGGTGCTCAAGCAGATCGCCAAGACCGGACTGCAGCTCACCCAGCGCGGCTTCGGCGCGTGGGCGCGCGTCTACCGAGACCCCGAAGGCTCCCGGCGCCGGTGCGTACAGCTGGCCATCCCGGCCTGGGGCGCCCTGCCCGCCGACCAGTGGGACAACAAGGACAACCCGCTGCTGCCCACCCTGCACGCGGCCGACCTGGCCCGGTTCCTGGGCACGTACGCGGACCGGGTGATGACGCCGCGCGGCACCACGGCGGTCACCGGCCTGGAGCTGATGACGGCGCTGCGCCCGCCGACCCGCCCGCAAAAGGACGAGGCCACCGGCGAGTTCACGCCCGCGTTCAACGACGACGCGCTCACCGCGGTTTACGACGTCGTGGAGTGCGAGGTCCCCGACGAGCACCCGATCCTGAAGGGGAAGTACGCCCGGCACCACCAGCGCACCCCGGCCGAGATGCTGATGGAGGAGCCCTACAACTGGTGCCGGCCGCTGACCGATGACGAGTGCATGCGCCCGTACCTGGTCGCCATCGACGTCAACATGGCGTTCGCGGCCGCGGCCAACGGCCTGACCGTCGGGCTGAACGGCCCCACCCACCTGACCGGCAACCCGGCGTTCGACCCGGCGCTGCCCGGCTCGTGGCTGGTCGACCTCTCCCACGTCGACCTCGCCCGCGTCGTCGGGCGCACCGTCGACGTCGGCCGGCTGCCCTCGCCGTTCACCCCGACCGGCGAGCATCCGACCGGCCCGGCCTGGTACGCCACCCCGACCGTCGCCTACGCGGTGGAGCTCGGCTTCGACGTCGCGCCGATCGAGGCGTACGTGCGCACCCAGACCGGCCGCTACCTGGACCCCTGGTACAAGCGGCTGCGCGACGCGTATGTGGCCACGATGGCCGACCTCGGCGTCACCACCGACATGGGCGGCAGCGAGTTCCTGGACGCGATGGCCCGCTCCCAGGAGGTCGACCCGGCCCTGGCCCTGGTGCTGAAGGCGATCAAGGCCACGGCGAAGGGCGGCATCGGCAAGCTGCGCCAGCGCAACCGCGGCCAGGTGCCGTACTACGAGCCGTGGCCGGCCCTGGAGCGCAAGACGTGGCGCCCCGACATCCGGGCCGCCGTGCTGGCGAATGTCCGGGTCAGCATGCACCGCAAGATGCTCAAGACCGCCGCCGCCGCGGACGTCTACCCGGTCGCGATCGGCACCGACGCCCTCGTCTACCCCTCGCCCGGCCCCTCCCCGCTGGACTTCCTGCCGCACACCCCGGAGGGCAAGCCCGCCCCGGGCTCGTTCCGGCTCGGCGTCTCGCCCGGCATGGTCAAGCACCAGGGCACCCAGACCGTCCTGTGGGCGGAGCAGCAGTTCGAGGAGCACGGCGAAGTCTTCAACCTCGCCAACCTCATCAAGACCGACCCCACGGCCGGAGAAGGGGAGTAGCCCGCCATGCCCGATGCGATCGGGGACAGCCTGGACCGCGCACTGGAGCAGGCGTTCACCCGCCGCCCCCCGCAGAGCGCCCAGGCGCAGATGAAATACCTGGTCAAGCAGCTCAAGAGCACAAAGGCCGCCGCCCAGGTGCTCGGGATCTCCCAGCGCACCGTGGAGCGGTACGTCGCGGGCAAGCTCAAGCGGCCCCGCCGCGACCTGCGCCAGCGCATAGAGCGCGAGGTCAAAAAGCGCTGGCAGCCCCAGGTACGGGCCAAGGCCCGGCAGAAGGCGGCCTCCACCGACGGCCTGGTCGTCTCCACCCGCGCCCGGTTCGGTTTCACCGCCGCACCGGGCACCACCGACGACGCCCGTACCCGCGACATCACCCAGGCCCTGCCGCCGGTATTCGCAGACCGCCTGTTCACCGCCAGGGAGCAGGGCGCCACCGAGCAACAGCTCCAGCAGATCGCCGCCGAGGGCCTCGCACAGATGTACTTCCGCGCCAACAACACCCGCGCCCACGGCCTGGGCGTGGAGTTCACCGACGTGGAACACATCGACATCGAGCTGTAGGCCAGGCCCGTACATCGGACGCCGCGTCCCCGGTGTGACTGAGCGCCCGAGTCGGCGAGTGAGTGCTTGAGTTGGCGGCTGTGAGTGTCATGGGCGGCGGCTATGCCCACAGCCACCAGCGACGATGCACGGCTGCCGTAGTTCGTACGTGAAATCCTGAGTGTGACCTGAGCCCGCATGCCAAGATCCAATTGGCGGCGCTGGGCCGCCTCGCAACCTTTGGGGTGGACATGTCCAACCGGCAAATCGGCACAGTGAAGTGGTTCAACGATGAGAAGGGGTTCGGCTTCATCACTCCGCAAGGGGGCGGCGACGACCTCTTCGTGCACTTCAAGGCCATCGAGGCCGATGGTTTCAAGTCCCTGAAGGAAGGCCAGACCGTCTCGTTCGTCGCTGAGCACGGCCAGAAGGGCATGCAGGCGGCGCAGGTCCGCCCGGAGTAACCCGCTTGCGGGCTGAGTGCCGCAGTTGGCGAGCGCCGCCAACTGCGGCACCCAGTCACACCCGGCCCTCCCGCTGCCGGAGCACGGTGTTTCGCCGGCGGATGACCTCCGGCAGCGGGGGGGGTGCCCCTATGGGTTTGGTCAAGGTGGTGAGGCGAGGATGACGCCATGACGACCTGGTTCCGGGCCTATTACGAGGATGAAGATCTGTGGCAGTACTTCGAGGCGGATGGTGAGGGCTGGGCAGTCCGTCAGGTTGAGATACGGGGGGTCGATTCGCGGCCGGTGACGGCCGCCTCTCTGAAAGAGGTCCTGCATCTGCGTGATCACGGCGATCGGGCGGCGATGAGCCAGTATGAGCAGCAGTACGGAGTTCTGGCGGACGGCAGAGTTTTTGACGGCTGGGAGGACGAACTGGATGCCGAAGAGCTCTCCGCTGAGGAGTTCGAGCAGGTGTGGGTTCGGGCGAGGCAGGCCCTGGGCGGTCAGGGTGACGTAGCCGGTCTCGATGCGTAGAAGGTGCCGTCGCGGAGCATCGCGAAGAGCACGTCGGCCCGTCGTCTCTCGCGAGGCAGAGCAGGGCTTGGGTGTGGTGTTTGCCTTGGTTGATCTTCTTGTCGTATTGCGGGGCCATCAAGAAGGTAATGGGGGGAGCTGCAGGACGGCGGCTGGCTGCCGGCGGCAGCAGCCCCGGCAGCGCCCACCGGGCGGCGCCCCCATCGTCCGCTCTCTGTCCACAGGCACGCGGGCGTAGTCATGGCGGCATGGACGACATCATCCAGCCGCCGGCCCCGAAGCCGGGGAAGATCCGTGCCGCGCTCGCGCTGGCCGAGCGCGCCGTGTTCACCCGCCCCGCCCCGAAATCCCCGCGAGCCCAGATGAAATTCCTCCGCACGCGCGTCAAGGGCTCCACGAAGGCCCTGGCCGAACGCCTCGGCGTGTCCCGGCGCACGGTGCAGCGCTACCTCTCCGGAGACGCCACAAAGCCTCACAAGCGCCTCCAGGAGGCTCTGACGCAGGAGACCGAGGAGCAGTGGCAGCCGCAGGTCAGGGCGCAGGCGAGGCAGCGCGCAGCCACCTCGGGCGGCCTCGTCATCACCTGCCGGGCCACCTTCGGCTTCACCGCGAACGGCACCTCAGACGACGCCCGAGTGCGGGACATCATGACCGCCGTCTCCCCCTCATACGCCGCCCGGATCTTGGCGGCGCAGGAGCGGGGTGCGACAGATGATGAGCTGCAACCACTGCTTGCTGAGGCCATCACCGAGTCCTATTTCCGTGAGGGCGGGACCACCCGGGCGGGCCTGCGCGCCGATTTTCGGGACATCGAATACCTCGAGATAGATTTCTGACCGCCCACGCATAGGTGGCTGCTATAAACCTCTCTGCAACTGCCGGGCGCACCGGCATCCCGTTATTCCTTCACCGTTTCCGCGACGATTGGGAGGCTCGTGTGAGCACCCCTGTTCCCCGCACCCGCCGGCGTCCGCGTGTCCCGGCACCCGGCGCGGCCGCGCCTCGCCAGCCGGTCGACTGGGCGAAGGTCGGCCGCCGTACGGTCCGCCGGCGCGCTACCGGCATGACCGCCACCGAGGCCGCGGCCGCACTCGAGGACGCCCGGCTGCAGCAGCACCTCGAACGCGAGCGCGAGGACCTGGCCACCGACGAACGCGGCCCGGCCGAAGTCGCTGAGTGGGAGCGCATCGCGCAGCTGCTCGCCACCACCGGCGGCGTCTACGACCCGCAGGCCGATGCCGTCGTCCAGTACGAGCTCGCCGCCGAAGCCGCTGCCGCCGCCAAAGCCGAAGCCGAAGCCGAACTCCGGGACCTGGCACTGGAGCTGGAGCGCCAGGAGCGACTGCACTCCAACGGGCTGCCCGAGCGAGCCGACCTGCTGATGGCCCTGGAGAAGGCCGGCCTGCTCGGCAGGACCGACGGGCGCTATGGCGCCGAAGGTCCCCTCGTGTTGCACGAGCTCGAGGACCTGGACACCCTCGAGTACCTGAACGAGTACGGCGAGTTCTACGAGATGTTCCGCATCCTGGAGGGCCACGGCATGGCTCCTCCGAGGGACCCGGGCGCCGTCCCTGCGTCGGTGCGGGCGCACAGCGCGCTGCTGCGGGCCATGGCTCGAACCGGGTCACTGGAGGGCTTCGACGCGGGCCACGCGGTGCGGCTGGCACAGGCCGACCCGGACGCTGTCCTCGCGCTCGCCGCCTGGATCGAGACCCGCGGCCGGAGCAGCCGGTGAGCGCCGCCGACCGCATCGTCGCCACCTGGACGCAGGCGACGGGCTGCGGCACCTGCCACGAGTTGCTCGCCGCCGACGGCAAGGTGCACGCCGACTACTCGCCGCCGCTCGGCGAGCCCTGGTTCGAGGGCGACGACGACCCGGACTACAACCCGATCTGCTCCTGCCTGCGCCTGCCACGGCAGTTCTGCATGGAGTGCGCCGACTGCGCCGCCTGCCGGCGGTGCACCGGGCCGCACGTTCTGGCCCCCGCGCCGTGACTGATTACCGAAGGTGACGGGCGGGGTGTCACGAGCCCTGCCACGGCTGCTGTCACGCCGCCGCCCGGCGGCGTGACAGCAGCCGCCCGATTGCCCGATATGGGGATGTTTGCGGGCGGGTCCGGGCCTGAGAACCCCGCCCTGGGCTCGATCTCACGGGAGTGCGTGACAGCGTGACACCCCAGCCGCCGGCCTCGCCCCACCCATCACGCTCCGTGTCCCGGCCGCCGCGCCGCCAGCAGACCACAGCCCCCGCGGGCCTGGCCCCGGGGTTTCGTCCGTACCGTGCCGAAGCGCCCCGCCCCGGCGCTACCGTGGACACACGCCAGCAACACCCAGGAGTCCTCGATGAGTCAGCAGCCGGCCCCCGTGCCCGACCGCCAGCCCCTCGACGAGAACGCTGCCGCCTCGGTCCTCGCCTATGCCGCCGACCAGCGCGCGAAGGTCGATGTCCTCGCCTCCGTGCTGGAGGACATCGCGGAGAACGGCTACCCGGCCGCGGAGTCCGGCGTGCTGTGGGAGGAAGCCCGCGACGCCCACCTCGAACGCCTTGCCGACGAGCAGCACCGTGTCGCCTGAGCATGGGCCCCGCCGGTCCCAGGTCGTCCTGGTGGAGCCCGCGCTGAGCCAGCTGGAGAAGCTCACGGCGGCCGAGACACACCGCCTTGACCGCGCGATCGTCGCGATCAGCGTCAACCCCGAACTGGGCACGCCGGTGGCCGACACCCTGCTGCGCGACTACGTGGACGACGTCGACGGGGTCCGGGTGATCTACTACGTGACCGCCCTCCGCCAGATCACGATCGTGGCGTACGTCGAGACGTAGAGGCCTCCTCGAGCACCTGAGGTAGCGCCCCGGACCGGTCGGTCCGGGGCGCTACCGTGTCCGCTCCCCCCCTGCCGCATGGTGCCGGAGAGCGTTGACACTCCGGCAACGCGATCGGCGCTACACCCCGAAGGGTGCAGCGCCGATGTCCGTATGGGGGCCCGGGGCCGGGTTAGCCGACGGCGTGCAGCGAACCGCGCCTCTTGGCGGCCGCGGCCTTCTTGGCAGCGGCGGCGGCCGCCCGCTTCTTGCGCTGCTCAGCGAGCTGGTCCTGATAGGCGGCGACGGCCCTGTGGTATTCGGCGACGTAGGTCTTGCTGTCCAGCCGGTCCTCCTTGGGCATCGCCCTGACGGCGTCCATGGCGTCCTCGGGGGAGTTGTAGCCGGCCAGCATCGGGTTGATCTGGTAGAAGCCGTTGCGGACCTTCTTGACGAGCTTGGCCAGCTCCAGCTCCCGCAGCGCCGCGTTCACGCTGGGGCGGCTGAGCCCGAGCAGCTCACCGAGGGTGGCCTGGTCCATCGCGATACGGCCGCCGGGCTCGCTGCGCGCCCGGAGCTTCAGCAGCGCCCGGTAGGCGGCGGGCGGCAGGTCCAGGTCGGCGAGAAGGCTGTCGGCGTTGGTCGCCGACCACTTCAAGGTGCTCACTGGACTGATCCCTTCTCCTGGCGCTGCGCACGGGCCAGCCGGCGTGCAGCGCGTTCCTCGGCCCGCTTCTTCCGCAGCTTCTCGATCGCCTCACGCATGTGCTCCAGCGACGGGAACCGCACCAGATCCGGCAGACTCTCGTCCCTGCGAATCTTCGCGATCGTCTTGTCCTGGTCGACCTGCACGTACTCGGCTTCGATGAGCTCCGTGCCCGGGATGAACTCCGCTACACGGTACGAGTAGGGCGGGTTGAACTGGTAGACACCGCGGCGCACCTTGAAGACGATGCCATGGCTCATGATCTCCTGCAGCGCCTCGTTGATCTTCCCTCGGTGCACGTCCAGGACCGTCGCCATCTCCTCCTGCGTCAGACGGATCTGCCCGCCGGCCTTCTGGCAGGCGATCATCAGCAGAATCAGCCGCAGCGGCAGGGCCTCACGGAAGTACTGCGCGATCAGGAAGAAAAACTCGAGCGAGTCCATGGAGAACGCCTTCGGGCGCTCCGGGGTGTCGTAGAACTCCATCGGCTTGCGCTCGCTGCTGAGCGAGAGCTTCCGGCGGGGGTAGCGGCGAGCAACCGAATCGAGGTCCTCAACCGGCTGAACCGGCTTGGACCACGCCTGGATCTCATCATCAACAAGGGGCAGCTCCGGGCGGCGCGGCGCGCGCTTCGGTGCGGGACGGCGGCGCTGTGGCTCGGGTGTCACGAGGCTGCTCTCCACTTCGCTGATCTTGGACCGCAGCAGTATGTCAGCCACGCCGACATAAATGTCGGTCTCGCTGACGTTCCGGCGTGTTGTGTCCCCCCAGGGGGGACAGATCTCCCCCCTTCAGCGGCCTGCGCACCGTCCCACGGGACGCCCAGTGGAATGTCGGTGTCGCTGACGTTTCTAGCCTCCCGCTGTCGGCCTGGCTGACATTTTGCCCTTGATCTGTCTCCTCAGGAGGTACACACCGACAGCGCTCTGTACCTGCTGAGGTGACAGATCGAGAGAGGAGCAGGCCTCTGACCAGCATGTTCTTCGTATTCGTAAGTATTAAGTGGCTGAGGTCCGCTCGAACTGTTCCGCGCCGGACGCATCCTGCGGTCGTACGACCGCTGCTTCGCCACACCCACGAGCGCCACTCCGCCGAGCGACGCCCCGGTCTCTGGGGCCCCGGCCCATCCAGCGCCGGCCGACGCCCCGCAGCCCGAGTCGGCCGCGGGCGCTGCGGCCGGCCCGCAGCCGACGGCCACGTGGGCGGAACCCCTCCCGCCGCCGTATCGGGGCGCGTACGCCCGTCTGCGGGCCGCTCACGCCGCGGGGGACCTCCCCTCCGCCGTGGTGGCCGCGGACGCGCTGGAGAAGGCCCTGGAGGCGCAGTACGGCCCGCTGCACCCCCACACGGTCAACGTGCTCACGCTGCGGGCGTGGCTGACGCTGTGCCAGCGCACCAACTGGTTCGACACGGTGCAGCTGCTGGCCCGCACCGCCCTGCGCCGACACGAAGCCGGCGCGGAGCCCGTAGAGGACACCGCGCGCGCCGTACGCAACGCGCACGCGGCATGGCGCACGCTCGCCAACGAGGACCCCGAGGGAGCCATGGAGCTCTGCGAGACGATCACCAGCGCGCTCGATCGACTCGAGCAGGTCTGGCGGACGCACGACGTGGTGAAGTGGGTGGCAGAGCACGGAATGCAGTTCTAGGAATGCCGGGCGGGAATTCCCCGCTCGGCATTCGGCTCACCGGTGGAGCTGTTCCGCCCTTTTCCGTGCATGTCGTTGCTTCACACTGATCGACCGTTGAGTTCGATGTTACAGATCTGCGGTGGGCAGATGATGCCGCCGCAGGTGGGGCCCACGCAGGGG